>CAZRNU010000055.1:0-18752 GCA_964601515.1 uncultured Bacteroidales bacterium
ATGTGCCAATGAGTGGATTTGTCGGTTTTTATCTCTGTGTTCTTTGTGGATTCTTAGTGCCCTTTGTGGTTAAATAAAGGTGTCTGGTTTCAGGTGGCGGGTATTGGGAGAGTGTTTCTATTTGTGGAATTTGTGAAAATAATTTGAGTAATTTGTGGTTAAAAAATGTTTATGGTAATTGGAAATCTGCAAATATGATAATTGACCTATAAAAAACTATTAAACAAACAGAATTATTTCATAATTTTTTATAAATTAGCAGATTAAAATATTTTGCGTAGAAAAACCCCAAAAAACTCTATATTATGAAAAGACTTATCTTTCTATCCGTATTTTTCCTGATTGCAGTAGCTGCTTCTTCTCAGGATTTATTTAAAGTTATAAGTGTTAATGGCGAAATCATTGCAACTAAAGCTAATCTTACTTTGGAAAATGGCGTTCAGGTCAGCAGCGACGACAATTTCAATTTTATGGTTCCAAACTCTAGGGCTGCAATGATTAATTCAGAGCTAGGAAGAGTTGTTCTTACTGAACAAAATGCTGCTGATGCCTTTTCAAGAGCTGCATTCGCCCCGGCTATGAGTTCAATAAGCACTAGAGCAGGTTCTTTATCAACTGCTGCAGAACTTAAAAATGTATTTTGCGAAAATCTTCTCATAATTGACAAAATGGAAGTAAGCGTTGGAGCACATGTTTATCCGATGAGCGATCAAACCTTTTTCTACATCAGCTATATGTATAATGGCGATAATATTAACAAAAGGCTTCCATACAATGGAGACAAATTTGTGCTTGACAGAACAGAGCTTTTTACAATTGACGGCAAGTCTATTCTGGAAGAAGAAGTCAGTGAACTGAAATTGTATTATTATAAAAGAACAGGAGTTCCTGAATCGACTCTAATTGCAACTTTTTCACCAGTATTTAAAAGCTCTGAAGAAATTAAGCCGGAAATTCAGATAATTGTTGACGAACTTAAGAACATTCCCCTCAACAACCTTATGGCAGAAGTCTTTGATTATTTGAAAGCATTTTATGGCGTTGCCGAAAGGTCTAATCTTGAAGCCTGGATGCACAAGGAATTTAATATTAAAAGTAATTAGTGAAAAAAACTTTTTTACTTTTTCTACTGCTTCTTGTAAATATTGCTGAAGCTCAATTAATAAGACAACCCATAACCAACTTTTCTCCTCGTGATTATGGGTTGTCTTATTCTTCATATACATATTGTGTAGCTGAAGACAGCAACGGGCTTATTTATGTTGGCACTTCATACGGGATTTTACAATTCGATGGAATTTCATGGAGATATATCCCTGTTAAAGCAGGTGCAAATATTACTTCTATTAATGTAATTGATAATGTTGTGTATGTTGGAACGCACAACGATTTTGGGTACTTAAAGGCCGACAAATCAGGACAGTATTTTTACAAATCTATTCTCGATGATTTCACTGATATTGAGTTTGTCTTTTCTTCGGTTTGGGAAATTCTTAAATGGAAAGACAAAATTGTTTTTCAGTCGGAAGAGGCAATTTATATTTACGATCGTAATTCTATTGTTGAGATTCTTCCTTTGATGTCGTTTCACCTTGCATTTGTTGTTAATGATGATCTTTTTGTTAGGGAAAGATTTATTGGGTTGCAAAAATTTCAGGAAAATGGATTTGTTGACCTTAAAGATGGATATTTGTTTGCCGACAACAGAGTTTTATGTATGCTTCCAACAAAAAACAATTCTATTCTTTTAGTTACCAGAGAAGATGGCCTTTGGCTACTTGCTGATAATGAACTTAGTAAAGTGCCTCTTGATGAAAAAACTGAAGGAGAACTAATTTCTTCAAGTATTTTGGGAGGATTGCTACTTGACGATGGACATTATTGTCTTTTTACTACTAAAAATGGAATTATTATTCTTGACGAATACTATTCTATAAAAACGACTTACAACGTAAATACAGGATTATCAACTTCAGAGATTTATGATTTGATTCAGGATAGTTATGGAAATCTTTGGGCTGCAACACTGAAAGGACCGATAAGAATTCAATACACCTCTCCTATTTCTACTTTCAGTCAGACCGTTGGAATTTATGGCACAGTTCAGGCAGTTAGCTTTGTTGAAAACAACATAATTGTTGGAACATCAGATAATTTATATATAAGCGATGAATTCGGAATTAAGCTTTTTACCGAAGTTACAAAAATTAATGCCAGTGTTTATTCCATTGCCGATTCGCCTTTTGGATGCTGGATAGCTGCTGCCAATGGGATATGGCTATATTCAGGTAACAATCTAAAGCAAATTAGCCAAATTGAAGCTTCGTCTGTTTTGTTTGTTAAGGAGAAAAACAGAATAATAACTGCAGGAAACAAAGGTATCCTAATTTTAAATGCAGAAAACGGACAGGTTGTAAAAACTATCACAGATGTTAAAATCGAAGATGCTTATGGAATGGCATACAACTTCGAACAAAAATCGAATAAAATCGAAGTATGGATAGGGTCGCGAATTAGTGGAGTATACCAATTAGTTATAAACAACGGCCTTTCCTATTCAGTAGAATATTATGCAGGCATGGAAGACGGGCTTGAAAACGGGTGGGTTTGCCCCTATCAGGTCGGGGAAAATATTATTTTCGGAACTCACCGTGGAAGCTATCGCTTTGTTAGTGCAGAAGAACTTGCATATGCAATGAACGATAGTACTTTGCTGAATTCGTCATTAAGAGGATATTTTGATGCAAGCTATTTTCCAAAAAACTCTGAAGATGAGGCCATTACATCATTTCACTTCAACGACTCTGTTTCGTTTGCCGGCCTGGGTTATTATGTTCACGCTGTAAATATGACTGATAGTGTGTCTGATTCCTACCATTTTCAGACAATACAGCTTGGAAGAATTAATGTAATTAACAAAAAAGATGACTTTCTAATTATTGGGGGCGACAATGGGTTAAGTATTGTTGATCTTGCCATGACAAAAAACAGAAAATATACACCGCCTCATCTAATGCTGAGAAAAATTGTTATTGGAAATGACTCTTTAATTTGGAAGGGAGATGTAACTCCTGACAACAAAGTGATTGTGATTCCTTATTCAATGAATTCTCTTATAATTGAATTATCTTCCGCGTATTATGACAATGGGTTCGGGGCATTATATTCATACAGAAATGCAGCTAAAGAAAGTGATTATTCATTTTGGCTTGCCCAAAACATTATACCATTATCAAACTTAAGAGAAGGCAAATATGAATTTGTATTTGCAGCAAAAAGCATACGAGGTGAAATTGGCAACGAGATAACAATAAAAATTCAAATTCTCCCCCCTTGGTATAGAAGCTGGTGGGCTTATACTTCTTACATTGCAATTCTGATTGTTTTGATATATCTGGTAATTTTTCTTAATATTAGAAGACTAAAAGCCAAAAACAAATGGCTTGAAGAAATTGTTAGGCAAAGAACAAAAGAAATTGTTGAGAAGAAGGAAGAGATAGAATTACAGAGAGATCAGATTCAAACACAAAAGGAAGAAATTGAACATAACCTTAAAGACATTAGGGCTAGCATTACATATGCCCAAAGAATTCAAAGCGCTTTGCTGCCGAAACAGGAGTATATGTCTTCTCTTCTTGAAGATTACTTTGTGCTATACAAACCCAAAGATGTTGTTTCAGGTGATTTCTATTGGATTACTGAAGTAAATGAATGGATTATTGCTGTTGCAGCCGACTGCACAGGACATGGTGTGCCCGGAGCATTCATGTCGATGTTGGGAATGAGTTTCCTTGACCAGATAACTTCCAAAAAAGAATTTGTTAATACTGCAGTGCTGGTTCAAGACCTTAGAGATGCAATAATACAGGCACTGAAACAAACACGCGAAGAGGATTCACAGGTTGACGGTATGGACTTGAGTTTGATTGCAATTAACAAAAACAATAATAAATGTCATTGGACAGGCGCTTATAATCCTATTTGGATTATTCGTTCTGAAAATATCGGAAAATCTTTTGAGGAACCTGAAGAAGTTGTGGAAGAGATAAGAGGAGACAAGATGCCGGTAGCTATTCATGTGAGGCTTGATAATTTTACAAACCACGAACTGCAACTGAAAAAAGGTGATCTAATTTACATGTTTAGCGATGGGTATGTTGACCAGTTTGGAGGACCAAATAAACGAAAATTTAACAAGAGAGTGTTGAAAAAAATGCTTGCCGAATCGGCAGGTTTATCTATGTCTGAACAGCATGATTATCTTAAAAAAACCATTGAAGAATGGCTAAACCCCTCCGAAGAATTGATTTACGACCAAATTGACGATATAGTGGTTTTTGGTATAAAGATTTAGGGTTTGTTAATTATTAATTTCCGAATAAAAGATTATAAGAAGCTTTTATAAAAACCTCGCGATGTTTGCCGGGATATGGAGCATGGTATCCATTATAAGCTTGATAATATTTTGGTTTAGCGTTTAATAAATCAAACACACCTAAACTTAAATCTAATCCTTTAATAAATGCATTTCTGTAGAATATGTTAGCATTGATAAGGATGTCAGGGCTAATTAAATTTAAAACAACATCACCATCCGCATCTACTTCATTATAAACATATCTTTCGCCAAACAAAACAAATTGAGTATTAAAAAACAGATTTCTAATTACCACAAATGAACTGTTAAGAGTAACCTTATGCTGTGGTATTCCTAAAAGCGCATTATGATTAATTTCAACTTCATAATCTTCTACTTGGTTTTTCCCCCCGGAAAAATAATATGAGTATCCGGCTTGAATATAGTTTTGATTATATTGATACCTAAAGTTTATTTCTGCCCCCGTTGTTCCCGTTTTTATTCCATTAAAATATCCCTCATTATCTGCAATATCATCGTAAAAATAAATAATTGGATTATTAATTGTTATATCAAATAAATTTAAGGAAAGCAGCGTGTTACTGGTTATTTTGTAACCAGCTTCAACCTCGTAAACAATTGTAGTTTCCGGAGATATTTCAGGCTCTAATGATATATTCATTATTCCTGGAGATCTAAAAGCATGACTGTACAAAGCTTTATAATGAAGCTTATCGAACGACTTCGTTAGACCTATTCTTGGCGCAAATGCACCTCCAAAAGCCTCGTTATAATCGTATCTTCCTCCTACCACAATATTAAAAAACTTTTGTCTGTAAAAGCCCTGAAGATAAACTGATATATTAGACAAATTTATTTTATCTAAGCCGTTTAGCAATATTCCCGACGATATTCTGTCTGTAGCTGTTTCTTCTTGATATTCAGTACCGACAATAAGGTTTAAATTTTCAAGAATGTCTGAATAATAATGCAGACCTAGATTGTGTTTATTTACAAGGAAATCCATTTGATCTCCATACTCGTCGTCTGAAAACCAAGGAGATTGTTGTTTGAAATTAAATTGCGGAGTTAAAGACATCTTATCATTAATATCCCATTTATACTTAATTTCACTAAAAAAACCTTTAAACGCCACATTATAAGGCTCAGGCGTAACGTCATCAAAAAGAGTAGAGGCAGTAACATTATATCCGTCGTATATAAATTTGGCCGACAAGTTTTTATAACTCAACCCCATATTAATCCATTGAGATTCATTAAAAGCGTTTTCGCTATGAATCAGAGCTTCTCCTCCATAAAAATCTTCAAAGGTTTCTTTATAGCTATGAGAAGAATGTCCGAATTGGCCTAATAAAGAATACTCAAAATCTCCAAGCTTTTGCCCTATGTTTAAATTCAAGAAATATGAACCCGGAACATCATTCATAATACTAAACATAGATGACAATTCTGCTCCCTGAATATCTTGACCCGCCTTAGTTATAATATTAATTACACCTAATTCCGCGTAACCCCCGTAAATACTGGACCCAGGACCTCTAATTACTTCTATTCTTAATATTTGATCTATAGGAAATCTGCCTGCGAATACTACAGTAGAGTATAAATTTTCATTTATTTCCTGCCCATCTACCATTACTAAAACTTTACCCTCGTGAGCCCAATTTCCTCTTATTGAGATTCCAACAGTTCCCTCAACATCAAAATTGAAATTAAAGCCGGGAACCAGCCTAAAAACGTCAACCAAATCTCTGGCTCCGCTTTTTTTTATTTCATCAGAAGTTATTACTGTTAAAATACCCGGAGCTTCTCTTTGTGTTATAGCTTTCCTTGAGGCTACTGTCACTTCTATATTCATTAATTCATCCAAAGAAAGGTCAAACAAGTCAAACTCATTGTCTTGAGCAAATGAAAAATTTGCCATAAAAATTAATGTAATAATAGCTAATATTTTTTTCATATCTTGCAGATTATAATGAACAATAAAAATACAGGATATTGTATTAATTTGCAAATTATCTTAAACAAATGTTTCATCATTTTGACATAAAGTAATTTTTTTTTGATTTATGATGTTATTTAACTTACAAAATAATAATATGCTGAAATTTATATTTTAAAAAATATACAGATTTCATTTTGCACCAAACACAAATAATTTTAATTTTACATGCTTTAACAAATTTGACACAATCAATTATATATTAACATTTTAAATTTCAAAAACAGATGAAAATTCTTGTACTAAACTGCGGAAGTTCTTCAATTAAGTATCAGCTTTTAAACATGGCAAATAATGCCGAATTATTGGCAAAAGGCATTCTTGAAAGAATAGGTATGAAAGACAGCGAGCTAAAGCATCATCCAAAAGCAAAGGAAAAGTATCTTCTTATTCAGGATGTTCCAAATCATGAAGTTGGTATCGATCTTATTCTCAAAGCCTTACTCGACCCTAATCACGGCGTAATTCAGAGTCATAGCGAGATTGTTGCAGTTGGACACAGGGTAGCTCATGGTGGAGAATATTTTCCGACAAGTGCTTTAATTGATGAGCAAGCAAAGAAATACATTGCTGAACTTATTGAGCTTGCCCCACTTCATAACCCCGCAAATCTTAAGGGTATAGAATCAATGGAAAAACTTCTTCCGAATATTCCGCAAGTTGCTGTTTTTGACACTGCATTCCATCAAAGTATGCCCGACTATGCATATATGTATGCTTTGCCATATTCTCTTTACGAAGAAGATAAAATTAGAAGATATGGTTTCCACGGAACAAGTCACAAATTTGTTTTTGAAACAGCATGTGATGCATTATTTTTAACCAAAAATAATGTAAAAGCTATTACTTGTCACCTAGGGAATGGAGCATCGGTTGCTGCTATAAAAAACGGAAAATCTGTTGATACATCAATGGGGCTTACACCGGTTGAAGGGCTTATAATGGGCACGCGCGCCGGAGACCTTGACCTTGGAGCATTATTATACATAATGAGAAAGAAAAATCTTAACCTTGACCAGGCAAACGATCTTATAAATAAAAAAAGCGGTGTGCTTGGCATAAGTGGAGTTTCAATGGACATGAGGGATATTGAAACTGAAGCTTGGGAAAAGGGCAACAAAAGAGCAAATCTTGCTCTTGAAATGTATTTCTACAGGATTAAAAAATATATCGGAGCTTATGCTGCTGCAATGGGCGGCGTAGACCTTTTAATTTTTACCGGCGGTGTTGGCGAGAATGGTCCTGAAACTAGAGAAGCAATTTGCAACGGATTAGAATTCCTCGGACTAGCATTTGACCATGAGAAAAACGACAAACTTAGAAGTAAACTTGTGGAAATATCCAAACCTGAGTCGAAAGTTAAAGTAATGGTGGTGCCAACAAACGAAGAGCTTGTTATTGCTCACGATACTTTGGAGATAATTCATAAAGTAAACAATAATTGCTAAGAGCGAAGGGCGCAGAGCAAGGAGAACACATAACTCTGTGCCCTTCGCATTTAATAACCTTAAATTTTATAGTATGAAAAAACTTGTTTTCGCAATGCTTGTTTTACTGGCCATTCCATTTGCAACAAATGCACAGTCTGCCAGTAGCGTATTTAACACTAATGAAGTAACCTGGTTTGGAGTAGACTTTTCAAACTCCAAATTTATTGGACCTGAAGGGTTTTCAAATCCATTTGAAATTGTTGACCGGTTTTTTGATTCTTGGAACAACTTGATTGTTTCAGAACAAAAAAAGTATGATATCAAAAAGCATTTCAGGAAAAGATATGTTGAGTATGACCTTAGCATTGTTAAGGAAAGAAATTCATCTGTAGACCCTGACGACTTGGTTCTGGAGTCTTATGAATCTCACGAATTGTCGATGGAAGATATTAGGCAAATAATAAGCGAATACAACAGTAACAGAAGCGGATTAGGTCTTGTTTTTATTGTTGAAACGTTTAATAAGCCAAGAGATTTGGGAACCATGTATGTTACTTTTTTTGACATTAAATCAGGTAAAGTGCTATTTGCTGAGAAATTGTCAGGAAAAGCAGGTGGAATTGGTTTAAGAAATTACTGGGCAAGTTCTATTCACAAAGTTTTCATTGAAAGCGGAAAGCAATACGGAAAGTGGAAAAAGTATTATAATTAGCCTTCCAAATGTGTTACAGTATTGCATACCTGGAAAAAAAACTGGTAAAGCTTGCCGAAAGATATAAAGAGGTAGTTAAGGTTGATCTCACAATAGAGGATACAGCCAAAGAACTGCCTCTTTATTATTTTGTTAGTGGATTTTCTTTTCCCGAACTGCCTGTTATAACATCTAAAAACATTTCTTTGTTTCAATGGGGACTAATACCCTCATGGGCAAAAGACGAACAGTATGCATCAAAAATTCGTTCTCAAACATTAAACGCCGTTGGTGAAACAGTATTTGAAAAACCCTCATTCAGAAATGCTGTTAGGAAACATCGAGGACTTTTACCTGTTAATGGATTTTTTGAATGGAAAGATGTAAACAAGGTAAAATACCCATATTTTATAAGTTTTAAAGAAAAGGAAATTTTTTCTCTTGGATGTATTTATGATACATGGATAGACAAAGTCACCGGAGAAACTATGCAAACATTTTCAATTATCACCACCCCTGCTAATCAATTACTATCTGAAATACATAATACAAAAAAAAGAATGCCCCTGATTATTCATCAACAAGATGAAGCCCAGTGGATCGACTCATCTCTAAGCGAAAAAAAAATAGCCGGATTAATAAAGCCTTTCCCCGACAAGGACATGAAAGCATATTCTGTAAACAGAGAAATCAATAATCCGAAAAACAACAGAAATATTCCTGAAGCATTGGAAGAAAAGATTTATCCTCTAATTCCCAATTTGTAGAGGTTTGCACCTACTACTAAGAATCTTAACAGTGCAAAATCATTGTTACAATACATATACAAAATGCTATTAATAGTATGTAGATTATTATTATTGATAAGCTTAGATTTGTAAACATTTAAGTTTTGGTTATAGTTTTTTATGGCAGAAAACAATGGGGTGCTTTCGAGTTTCTCGGAAAGACTGAAGTGCATTCGAAAATCATTAGGTATTTCACAGGAAGAGCTTGCTTATAGAGCAGGCTTGCATAGAACATATATAGGTATGTTAGAGCGGGCTGAAAGAAACCTAACCCTGAACAATTTGATAAAAATTTCAAAAGCATTAGATGTAGAAACCTGTCTTTTAATTCATAATATTTGCACAAATTCGCATAGTTTTTTCGAAAAGAACTTTTGTGTTAATAAAAAAGCAAAAGATATAAACTGTACTTTTTTTAATAACGGCAATGGATATTGTGAAAATGCTTGCATTAATAACAATCTTGCATTTAGAATCTTAGTTGAGGAATGCGGTGATATAATTTATGTTTTGGATAAACGAGGAATTATTGTTTTTGAGAATTCTTCAGTTTCCACTATTTTAGGATATAATCCTAGCGAAAGAATTGGAAACCGCTTTGCTGATTACATTCATAAAGATGAGTTGTCTAAGTTTAATAAAAAACTCAATTCATTTCTAAAAAAGGTTAAACAAAAAGAATCTATTGAACTTAGATTGAAGCATAATAATGGTTCTTGGGTGTAGTGCGAGATAATATATAGAAATTTTCTGGATAACCCTTATGTAAAAGGGTTAGTTTTAAACACCAGAGACATCACTGAGAAAAAACTTGCTGAAGAAAATTTAAAAAAGCTCAATTATAATAAAGACATCTTTGTTCAAATTTTAGCACACGATTTAAAAGGGCCATTAACTGCTTTACAAAGTGTTTCCGATCTTATGGTGCAACACTTTGATAATTTAGATATTGAAGACATTAAAATAAGAACAGAAGTCAAAAATAAGGCATTGCAAAAAGTTAATAGCTTACTTGAAGATATCTTATATTGGTCAAGATCAAAATCAAAGACATTATCTTTGAGTCTGGAAAGATTTAATTTTTACGACTTATGCGGTGCAGTCATTTTTAGCCTAAAAGAGCAGGCGAGGTTAAAAAACATAACTCTGAATATTGGGGAAAATCCAAATTCTAATATTACAGCTGATAAAAATATGATTAAGGTTATTCTTAGAAATTTATTATCGAATGCAATTAAGTATTCTGAAGAGAATGGCAATATCAATATTTCTTCAAAAACACTAAAGAATACTTTCGTGTTTTTAGTTTCGGACGATGGCGTTGGGATATGCAAGAAAGATATAAATAAGCTTTTTGATGCCGGTTGGAATTTGTCTAAAAAAGGAACCAAAAATGAACCGGGTATGGGTATTGGTTTGCAGTTATGCAAGCATCTCGTAGAATTGCATGGTGGAAAAATATGTGTAAAAAGTGAACTAAATAAAGGAAGTGTTTTTTCTGTTTCAATTCCACATCATATATAAAAAAAATAGCTCAACGTATTAAAATTTGATTTGTGATTTAAAAAAAATTTCAATTTTTATTGTGATATAAAAAAATACATATATCTTTGCACCCTCTTATTGAAAAATAAGGGCGATTAGCTCAGCTGGTTTAGAGCACCTGCCTTACAAGCAGGGGGTCGGCGGTTCGAATCCGTCATCGCCCACAAGAAAAAGCCGCTATACAGCGGCTTTTTATATTTTACTACTTAGGGGCGGCTATTCAAACAGAGGCCAAAAGCCGAGTCGGTAAGCCGAAAGTCCAACAATTCGTCATCGCCAACTTCATTAGAATCCGTTTTTGTAGCGGCTTTTTATAAACTTACAATAATCTCGTCAAAACACTTAGATTGGCATGATTTGAATTAAACTTTTAATTAGGGTTAATTGGTTATTGACAAAAACGAAAATCAGCAAATTCTACCTTTATCAATTTATTTTCATTCTACATCGACATTATATAATTTTAAATCTATATTTTTGCTCTTTACAACATTAGAATATTAATAATTTCTAAAACAGAATAAAAATGAAAGAGATAAGAATAAAGCTTTTCAGGGCTATTCACAATGGTGAGGACAGGCTTTTTATAAAGTTTCCTTTTAACAAAGAGCTGCAAGACATAGTAAAGAAGCTTAAGAAAGTGACTTACAGCAGAACATATACTGCCTGGTATGTGTTTTTTTCGGCGGAAAACCTACAAATGGTAAAAGAACATTTAAGAGAGCATGGGAGAATTGATTTTGGAAATCTTGAGCAAGAAATAAAAGCCGAGGAAATACAAAATCAAGAAGCAAACAACTATGACCTTTACGTTACCGAAAACATTATACAATATGAACAATACTTAAATCATAAAAGATATAGTTCCTCTACCATAAAAACATACAAAGAAGCAGTAAAGAAATTTCTTGACCATGTGAATTTAAACGTAGAAGACATTACCAATGTGGATCTTATTTTATACAACAACTATTTGAGAGATAACAATTATTCACACACTTTTCAAAATCAGGTTGCAAGTGGATTGAAGCTATTTTTCAGCAGATTATATAACATAAAATTTGATATAGATAAAATTGAAAGACCAAGACGAGAACATAAGCTGCCAAACGTACTGAGCAAAGACGAAGTTAGCTCTATTTTAAGCACTTTTAGAAATATTAAGCACCGCACAATGATAAGTTTGATATATGCATGCGGATTGAGAAGAAGCGAATTACTGGAGCTTAAACCATCTTGTATAGATAGCGACAGAAAAGTGCTTTATATAAGACAGGCCAAGGGGCGTAAAGACAGAGTTATCCCAATCTCAGAAAAGACAATAAACATGCTTAGAGATTACTACAAAATTTACCGTCCGAAGATATGGCTATTCGAAGGGCAATATCCCGGTCAGAGATATTCCGAGCAGAGTTTACAAAGCGTATTTAAGAGAGCTTTACAGCAGGCAAAGATTAAAAAGCCGGCTACACTTCATTGGTTGAGGCACAGCTATGCAACACATTTGTTGGAACAAGGTACAGATTTGCGATATATACAAGAATTGCTAGGACATAAGAGCAGTAAAACAACGGAAATATATACACATGTGAGTACGCGAAGTTTACAAAACATCAGATCTCCCTTTGATGATTTATAAAATCTTTTTGATAATGGTGACAGAAGGGGTGACAGGAAAGTGACAGGAATGGTGACAGGAATGGTGACAGGAAATAGAACAAGATGTAGGCATTTTTAAGCCTCTCCTGTAGATTATCAGCGCACCGTAGGCGAATTATAAAATAATTTTTTGATCAAAATTCTATTCGAATTAAATAATTACTATCTTGCAGCATAAAAAACATAAAATACATACTTTAACATCCTATTTTGCAGTTTTAGTATGTTTTTTAAATATGTATAAACGAGTTGGCAACAAGTGTAAAAAGACAGACGAGCAGACAGATACGATAGTGATTAATAATAACGAAAGAAAGGATTTAGCTTTTTGACAGGACAGTGCAAATTTGATGGAAATTTATTTTGTTTTTTTCTTCCCACCCGCAAAACAAAAAAAGAAATCCCACCCACATTGCACACATTGCCAAAGCCACACGAGCCAACGTTCAAACCAAAGCTTCGCCAAAGAGTGCAATCTTGCCCCCCGCCGCTATGTTGATAAGTTTGTGCGTAATTTGATGACTCTTTTTTTTGATTTGGTTTAATATAAACTTAAATTTGACAAAATCGTCCAAAGCAATATGTCAATAGAAATGGATTCTTTTGGGAGTTATATCAGAAAACTGAGGGAGGATAAAGGCCTACCTCTTAGAAAAGTTGCAGCTCAACTTGACGTTGACACTTCAACTCTTAGCAAGGTTGAACGTGGAGAAAGACCAATGTCAATTGACTATCTAAAACCCTTAAGCCAAATCCTGAAAACTGATTACAAGGAACTTCAAGTTCGGTTTTTAGCAGACAGCATTAATGCTAACTTTGGCAAATTAGAGTATTTAGAAGACGGTTTGTGCGAAGTCATTAACCAATTAAAAAAGAATAAGAAGTAATGCCAACTAAATTCTTTACAAATCAAAATGATAATAGCTTACTCAAAAAGTTTGAGGGTGTATTTACAAATATTGAAAGTATCAGACATTTTGATGCTTTGGTTGGCTATTTCAGGACTTCTGGTTATTTTAAAGTACGTGCTTTTCTCGACAGAATTCCTAAAATCAGAATCCTTGTTGGTATCAATGTTGACCAACTAATTAAGAAATATCACGACAAAGGACAATTATATCTTGAGAATCCGGATGAAACAAAAGCGGACTTCCTTGATGAAATCATAAAAAATATTCAGGAAGCTAACTATGATGAAGTTACTGAAAAAGGAATTCTGCAATTCATTGATGATTTAGTCAGTGGAAAAATCGAACTGAGAGCACACCCCAAAAAGAAAATCCACGCAAAGGTTTATATTTTCAGACCTGCAACATTCAATGAATATGCTCCTTGTGAAGTAATAACCGGTTCATCTAATCTGACAGATGCCGGACTTGGTGCAAATCCCGAATCAAACTATGAGTTTAATGTCAGTTTGCGGGAATATGAAGATGTAAAATTTGCTACCGAAGAATTTGAAAGACTTTGGGCTGAATCATTTCCAATTTTGCAAGCAGAAGCTGAAAGAATAAAGAACCAAACCTATTTGCGTGATGACTTTACTCCTTTTGAGTTGTATATAAAGATGCTCATTGAATATTTTGGCAAACGAGTAGATTACGACCCATACAATATTGATTTGCTTTTACCGCCAAAATACATTCGGTTAAAGTACCAATCGGATGCTGCTAATCAGGGCTATGCAATTATGATGAAGCATAATGGATTTGTTTTGGCTGATGTGGTTGGTTTAGGGAAAACAATTATTGCCTGTATGATTATTAAAAAGTTCATTTACGAAAATGGTACTCACACAAAAATTTTAGTTGTTGTTCCTCCTGCAATTGAGGATAGTTGGAGACGAACAGTAAAAGATTTTGAATTGGATAATCATTTCACTTTCATTACTCTTGGCAGTTTGCATAAAATACTCGACCGAAACAATTATTCTTATCCGAATCCTGAGGAGATTGATTT
This sequence comes from uncultured Bacteroidales bacterium, assembly GCA_964601515.1. GTDB lineage: Bacteria > Bacteroidota > Bacteroidia > Bacteroidales > UBA7960 > PWND01. The sequence continues at coordinate 14,453 of CAZRNU010000055.1, forward strand.
AATTGCCGTTGATGAATCCCATAAATTCAGAAATGACTATACTGAAATGTATTTGGCTTTGCAGGAAATATGCAAAATGCCAAGGGCAAGAGCTGCTGAAAACGGAGATTCCCGAAAAAAAGTAATATTGATTTCTGCAACCCCATTAAACAATAGACCACAGGATATTGAAAACCAACTTTATCTATTTCAGGACAGAAGAAACAGTACGCTAGAAAACATTAGAAACCTGCAAGAGTATTTCAAACCAATAAATGAGCAATATAAAAAACTGGCTTACGAGAAAAAACTCAACATCAAAAAACTGAAAGCTTTATTCCAGAAATTACGTGATGATGTGGTTGAACCTCTTGTAATACGCAGAACAAGGACAGATATTGAGAGCAATAAAGAATATTTGGAAGATTTGGAAGTTCAGGGAATTAAATTCCCCAAAGTGGGCGACCCTATTGCACTTTACTATGAACTAGATGGAAAACTAAGCGAATTATTTTTCGATACAGTTTCACTCATTACCAACCTTGATGAAGATGGAAATAAGATTGATGGTTTAGGATATTATCGTTATCGTGCCATTGAGTTTTTAGCCAAGGAAGAAGACAAGAAAATGTACGGTAATGTGGAATCCATATCTGGCAGGTTGTCTGCTATCATGAAAACACTTTTAGTGAAGCGTCTTGAAAGCAGTTTTCATGCTTTTACCCAATCATTATCAAGATTTCAGAAAGCAATTGATAACATGCTGGAAATGTTTGATGATAACAGGGTTTTTATTGCGCCAGATTTGGATATCAATAAGTTGCTGGAAGAAGGGTTAAGTTACGATGAAATTGAAGCTAAAATAAACGAAAAAGGCGGGAACAATAAAGAATACAAGAAAGATGCTTTTGATAAAAAATTTGTTGCCCTTTTAAAGCAGGACAAAGAAAAAGTAGATGGTTTAATTGAACGCTGGAACAAGATAAAGAAAGACCCGAAACTGATTGAATTCGCAAAACAAATTCAGGAAGAATTTTTTAAACCAAACCAGAATATTAGCGGCAAACTGATTATTTTTTCTGAATCAAAAGAAACGGCAGAAGAACTGACACTAAAACTTTCGAAGATTACAAAGAAAAAGGTTCTAACTGTTAGTGCAGAGAACAGAAAATATGTTGAAAATACAATCAGGGATAATTTTGATGCAAACCTTGAAGAGGAAAAATGGCAGACTGATTACGATATTATCATTACAACGGAAGTACTGGCAGAAGGTATAAACCTGCACAGAAGTAATGTAATCGTAAATTATGATGTTCCCTGGAACTCTACCCGTTTAATGCAACGTATTGGTCGTGTGAACCGTATCGGTTCAAGAGCCGACAGAATATATGTGTACAACTATTATCCTTCAGCCCATGGCGATGCTCAAATTCATTTGGTAAACAACGCCCTGCGTAAACTTCAGGCTTTTCATACTGCTTTTGGCGAGGATAACAAAGTATTCTCCATTCTCGAAGAAAAAGGTGAAGGTGCCTTATTCGGAAACAAAATCCAAAAAGAGGAAAGCGAAATTCTTAAGTATCTGAACGAATTACGTGATTTCAGAAAAAAACACCCTAAGATTTTTAATGATATTTCTAAAATACCCAACAAAGCACGATGCGGTAGAAAAGTTCCTGATAGCAAACAACTGACATTGCTCGATACTGAAACAGGTGAAATCAATTACCCTTTGCAAAATACATCGCTTACGTATCTTAAAAGTGACAACCATCCGGGAATCTTTTGTCTGATTACACCCGAAATGAACATTATTGAGCTGAACTTCTTACAGGCAGTTAAACTGTTTAAAGCCCCTGATAACGAAAAAGCAATTGAACTGCATGAATTGCATCATAAACAAACATTAGCAGGTCTTGAATATTTTAAATCGGAAAAGAATCAGGAAAATGTTCAAACGGTTTCACGCAGAAACCTTAGTCCGGCAGAAAATAAAGCCATTTCAAACATTAACGCAGTTGTAAAAATTGCACCCACTGAACAAAAGCGGATGGCTTTAATACGGGCATTGGACATCATTAAAAAAGGAACATTTGCATCAAAAGGATTACCAAAATCAATCAACGATTATTTTACTGCAAATGCTGGATTGCTCAAAGAACCGGATAAATTTATTGAACAACTTTTTATCAATGTTCTCGACAGGTACGACCTTTCTCCGGGTTCAGAAGAAGCAGCCCAATCAGATAAAACACACAGGGGAATTGTAAATCCTCAAATTGTATTAACTCAAAGTTTCAGTTAAATATGGCAGCCAATAGAATTCAATTACAAAACGCATTGCATAAGCCTTACGACAGGGTTTTATTTTCCCGTGAAGTGTTAAGCCCGGTTTTTGGTTCGGGTTTTACCCTTAACTCCGCTTTAGTTCCGGCTGGTGTTTTACCAAACAAATCAGAATCGGCAGTCATTGACAAAGTATGGATTTATGGGAATATCCGGTTAGACGACAGCACCGAAATAACCTGCTATGAAGTACTGCTTCAACCCAAAGTCCACATTGAACAAAGCAAAGTAGCCATTCAGCAATATGTGCGTAAACTGCTCACTGCCGGACAAGCAGCATTAATCAACTTTGTTGCTCCTGCAAACAAAAATGTATGGCGGCTTACACTGGTTGCCAAAGACAGTGTGCTGACCGACAAGGGGGTTAAAGAAAAAACAACCAATGCTAAACGATACACTTTTCTATTAGGCCCTACGGAAACCTGCAAAACGGCTGCTGAACGTTTTGAAGTACTGAGTACCGAAAAGGAAATAACATTTCAAACCCTTGTTAATGCTTTCTCGGTTGAAAAACTCAGTAAAGCATTCTTTGATGAATACACCCTGCATTATCAGAATTTCTGTGATTATCTGCAGGAGTCAAATTATCGTAAGTCCGTTTTCAATATAACTTTTCCTGCTGGTGCCACAAAGCAAGAAAAGGATAAAGCCAGCAAACCCATCCGCGACTTTGTAAAAAAATTACTCGGACGTATTGTGTTTCTATATTTCGTTCAGAAAAAAGGATGGTTGGGTGCAAGTGATACGAATTACAATGATGGTCTAAGCGATTTCATCAAACAACTCTTTAGCAAATCGGGCGGAAACGATACGTTTTACAGCAACTGGTTAACGGTGCTTTTCTTTGATACGCTTAATAAGGAACGCACTAACGATGACTTTATAATGCCTGACAAAAAAACGGTAAAAGTTCCTTTCCTGAATGGCGGCTTGTTCGATAAGGAAGAATTTGATGAGCATTTGCTTACCTTCCCTTCGAAACTCTTTCATCATCCCGATTTTGAAGATACCATTCTTACCGCAAAGAACAAGGGAAATGCACGTGGGTTTCTCGACTTTCTCGATGCGTTCAACTTTACCATTTACGAAGACAGTCCCGACGACCACACCGTAGCTGTTGACCCCGAAATGCTCGGACATATTTTCGAAAACCTGCTCGAAGACAACAAAGACAAAGGCGCATTTTACACGCCCAAGGAGATTGTTCACTACATGTGCCAAGAGAGTTTAACAGAATACCTATGTACTACCTTGCAGATAAAAGACGAAGTTGCCGAACGGGAAGCAGTGAACCATTTATTGAAAAACAAGGTTGTTGACGAAGTGCTGAAACCTGAAATCGCTGAACTGGAAAAAGCCCTTGACAATGTAAAAATATGCGACCCTGCCATTGGCTCCGGTGCTTTCCCGATGGGCTTGCTGCAGGAAATTTTCAGCATTAAGGAACTCATTGCATACGAAACCGGCAAGGAATGGAATCCTGCCGAAACCAAACTGAATATTATACAAAACTCCATTTACGGGGTGGATATTGAAAAAGGTGCGGTTGACATTGCCCGCCTGCGTTTCTGGCTGAGTTTGGTAGTGGACGAAGAAAAACCCAAAGCCCTGCCCAACCTCGATTACAAAATTGTGGTGGGCGACAGCCTGATAAGTAAGTTTGATGGTGAAATTGTGGAGATTGACTGGGAACGCAAACACAGCGTGGGCAAAGCCGATGAATATGTAAAAAATGTGCAGCGTTTGCTGGTTGAAGTTGCCGACAAACAAAAACAGTACTTTAACCCTAATAACAAGAACAAGAAAAAACTGCAGGCCGAAATCCGTAACCTGAAAATCGAACTGCTCATAAACCAACTATCGTTTAACAAAGAACTTTATGTAAGCAAAACGGTGCAAAAAGGCGGTTTTATGCCCACGGCTGCCGATATTAAGCACAATACCGAACGGGAATTGCAAATTAAAGGTTTTG
>CAZRNU010000056.1:0-14345 GCA_964601515.1 uncultured Bacteroidales bacterium
ACAGAAAAGTACTTGGGCAATTCCATTAGAGGTGTCTTACTTTGTGAAGTCCATTTTTTTTGTATTGGCATACTATATATATATTAAATGACTGTCAAATATAATAATTTATTCCATTATCGGGATACGTGCGATGATTAATGTTGTTTGTTGAAAAAAATTGTTTGTTTATATGTGTAGTAAATTTATGCGTATTTACTAGATGTATTACTAACGGTAAATATTAGTGTGGGAAGTGTATATATTTCCAAAGGAACAATACTGTTTTTTAAAGCAAGAAAGCAAAATGTGTTATTCGTTTTGATTATTTATCGGTAAAACAGATAGGTTTGGCAGCGTCATTTTTATATTTTATACGAATGCTTTTAAAATATTTTCTCCATTTCCCTAATTCTTCTTGTAGGTATGCAAAATTCCTTTTCCTTTCCGAAATGATTAATAATGCATTTTTTGGTCTTTCTGTTTACTTTTATTAAATAATCTAAGTTTATTATTATGGATCTGTTAATTCTGAAAAATTGGTTTTTTGAAAGTAATTTTTCAATGCTCCCGATATTAGACGAAATTGTTTCGTGTTTCTTATTTACAAAATATATATCTGAATAATTCCAATCTGCTTTAATATATAAAATGTCTGTTGGATTTATCATTATAAATCCATTGTGGGTGTTTAGCCTAATGCGCAGAATGTCATGTTGTAGTGTGTTTGTTTTATTGTTGAGTGATGCTTTGTTTGGCTCACTTTTTAGTAAATCTTCGTCATTGTTTTTGGTTATTAAGGATTCCGATTGGTTTATTAAATACTCGATGGATGCATTGCGAATATCATGGGCTGCCTTTTGATCAAATGCCGTTGTAATAATAAACAGTGGATATATTGATTCATTGTGAAGTTTCTCAATGAATTCATGCACACACTCTCCTGACCTTTCAACATTTAGAAATATTGCTTCAGGCTTCTGCTTTATAATTTGAGGTAGTGCTTTTTCAATTGATGAATATTTTTTAACAAATTTAAAACAAGATGATTTTTGAAGAAAAGGTTTATTCGATTCTTCATAATCCTGTACCAAAAAGGTTTTAAGCTTGTTATTGTTCATTTTCGTTGTGGGTTGAAGCTTCTTTATAGAAAATTCAAATATAAAATAAATATTTGTAAAAACTATATATGTTTCTCATATATTATAAACATTTCCTCAATTGTATCATTATTATTAATCTTTGTAATTGTTTCTTAATGGGGAAAATAATAAATATTATACATTTTTATCATTTACATAATTCAATTATTATCAATGTTTTTGTAATTTGGCTCCTCGATTTCAAGAGTATTGTTTAACAATAAATCCAAGTAAAATGAAAAAACTTCTTGTCTTATTGATCCCTGTTATTATGATAACATCATGCGGTAAAAAGGAAAATCCTTTTTTTGGCGATTATAATACGCCTTATGATATTCCTCCATTCGATAAAATAAAAAATGAGCATTTTATCCCTGCTTTTGAAAAAGCAATGGAAGAACATAATGCTGAAATTGAAAAAATTATTAAAAACGATTCTGCTCCGACTTTTCAAAATACAGTTGAAGCATATGAATACGCTGGAAGCATGCTAATTAAAGTATCTAACGTATTCTATAATTTCGATTCGTCTAAAACCGACGATGAAATTGCTGCAATAGCTCAGGAAATGGGACCTAAACTTGCCGCTCATTACGATGAAATATTGCTTAATGAACAGCTTTTTGAAAGAATAAAATCGGTTTATGAGAAAATGGAAGAGATTAATCTTAGCTCCGAGCAAAAAAGACTTCTTTCTGAAATGTATAAAAAGTTTGTTCGCAACGGTGCACTTCTTTCTGAAGAATCTCGCACTAGACTTAAAGAGATAAATCAAAGACTTTCTAGTCTTACAATTCAGTTTGGTCAAAATATTCTGAAAGATGTTAATTCTTACAGATTAATTGTTGAGAATGAAGCTGACCTTGCAGGGCTTTCAAAAGCTGTTATCGACAATGCCGCAGAAAGAGCCGCAAATGAAGGCAATGCCGGCAAATGGGCGTTTACACTTCAAAATCCTTCTGTTATGCCTTTTCTTCACAGTGCCGATAATCGTGAACTGAGAAAGCAAATACAACAAGCTTATATAAACAGAGGAAATAATAATAACGACTCTGACAACAAAAAGATTATTGGAGAAATTGTTAATCTTAGACTCGAAAGAGCAAAAATTCTGGGTTATAATACGTTTGCTGATTTTGTTCTTGAAGATAGAATGGCCGGAGATGTTACAACTGTTATGGATTTTCTTCAACAGATGTGGGCACCTGCACTTTCTATTGCTAAAGCTGAAGCCTACGACCTTCAAGCTTTAATTAAAAAAGATGGACATGATTTTGATTTAGCTCAATGGGATTGGAGATATTATTCTGAAAAACTTAGAAAAGAAAGATACGATCTTGATGAAGAAGAAATTCGTCAGTACTTCGAACTGAATACCGTTAAAAACGGAATTTTTATGGTTACAAATAAACTCTGGGGATTACAATACAAAGAGAGAAATGATCTTCCAAAATATCATAAAGATGTTCAGGTATATGAAGTAATTGATGCCGACAATACTCACCTGGGTATTTTGTTTATGGATTTTCACCCAAGAGATAGCAAAATAGGAGGAGCCTGGATGAACTCATACAGAAAGCAACACGTTGATAAATCAGGTAAATTTGTTTCCCCAATTATTACAGTTGTTTGCAACTTTACTCCTCCATCCGGCGATACACCTTCTCTTCTTACTTATGATGAAATGACTACGTTCTTCCACGAATTTGGTCATGCACTTCACGGATTATTATCTGATTGCAGATATTTAAGCTTGTCCGGAACATCTGTCCCAAGAGATTTTGTTGAACTTCCATCTCAGGTTATGGAAAATTGGGCAAATGAGCCTGAAATTCTAAAAACTTTTGCTTTACATTATCAAACCGGTGAACAAATGCCTGATGAATTGATAGAGAAAATTAAAAATGCAGGTCATTTCAATACCGGATTCAGCAATGTTGAATTTATTGCTTCTGCTTTCTTAGATATGGAATATCATATGATTTCAGAATATTTTAATGAAGCTGAACTAGAAAATGTTGCATCTATCATAAACAAAAGAACAATTGAAAAATACGGCCTAATACCTGAAATTGCTTTCAGACACGGAAGTACTCATTTTAGCCATATTTTTGCAGGCGGTTATTCTGCAGGATACTATAGCTACCTTTGGTCAGGATTATTAGATGCCGACGTTTATGAAGCTTTCAGAGAAACCGGCAACTTGTTCGATCAGGAAACTGCTGCCAGACTTCGCAACACAATTCTTGAAAGAGGAGGTACTAAAGACGCTATGGAAATGTATATTGATTTCCGCGGACGTAAACCAATTGTTGAGCCACTTTTAAAACAAAGAGGGTTATTGTAGTTAGTGATAAGTGAGTAGTGAATAGTGGATAGTAGCCGCTACTCACTGCTCACTGCCCACTAATCACTATTCTCTAACATCTTATGCCTTACCTAGAACTAATGTCTCCGGTGGGATCCTACGAATCCCTTATGTCTGCCATACAGGCTGGTGCTGATGCTGTGTATTTCGGAGTTGGTAAGCTTAATATGAGGTCGAGGTCTGCTCAAAGCTTTACTTCTGAAGACCTTTTTAAAATTGTAGAAATCTGCAAATCATCAAATGTTCGCTCTTATCTTACTCTCAACACAATTATCTACGATAATGAGATGGATGAGATGAATGCTCTTGTCCGCACAGCAAAAGAAGCAGGCATTACTGCAATTATTGCATCAGATATCAGTGTTCTTGAGTATTGCAGGCAACAAAATGTAACTGCACATATTTCAACTCAGTGCAATATTACTAATCTTCAGGCTGTTAAGTTTTATTCACGCTATGCAGATGTAATGGTTATGGCTCGTGAACTTTCGTTACAGCAGGTTAGCGAGATTGTGAAAGGCATTGATGAGGAAAACATTTGTGGTCCTTCGGGAGAGAAGGTTAAGATTGAAATATTTATTCATGGTGCCTTGTGCATGGCAGTGAGTGGGAAATGCTACCTAAGTTTGGATAATATGAACTATTCTGCCAACAGAGGTGCGTGTCTGCAGCTTTGCCGCCGTTCATATATCGTTACCGACAAAGAGGAAGGCTATGAACTGGAAATAGATCATGAATACATAATGTCGCCCAAAGACCTATGCACAATTGGTTTTTTAGACAAGATAATAACCGCCGGAGTAAAAGTTCTGAAAATAGAAGGAAGAGGAAGAGGACCTGAATATGTAAAAACGGTTACTCAATGTTATAAAGAAGCTGTAAATGCTGTTTTGGATGGTTCATATTCTCAGGAAAAAATATCGGAATGGGAAAACAGATTAAAAGCTGTATTCAATCGTGGATTTTGGGATGGATATTATCTTGGAAGAAAAATGGGAGAATGGTCTAAAAGATACGGCTCTCAAGCAACAAAAAAGAAACTTTATATCGGCAAGGTTACAAATTACTTTTCCAACCTTAACGTTGCCGAAATTAAAATGGAAACCAACGACCTTCATACCGGAGAAGAAATAATTTTCACCGGTCCAACCACTGGAGTTATAGAGCAAGCCGCCGATGAAATCAGAGTGAATCTTGAAATAACCGACAAAACCGTGAAAGGCCAAATGTGTTCCATCAAAACTGTCGATGTTGTACGAAGAGGAGATAAGGTTTATAAGCTGATTCCGGTGGAGGAAAAATACTAGTAGTGACAGGGCATGCCCTGTCATCAGTCATCAGTAGTCAGTCGTCAGTCGTCAGTCAGCAGTCGTCAGTCGTCAGTCGTCAGTCATTTGTCACCGTTTTCTGTCACCATTTTCTGTCACCCCTATAACGTTGATTCCCTTACTCTTAAAATCGTATTAACAACTTTAATTTTGGGAGATGTGGGCATGTTTTTGTTGTCCATCCTGTTTATAAGCAGCAGCATGGCTTCTCTGCCAATTTCATAGCCGTTTTGTTCGACTGTAGTAAGGGTCGGGTCTGTGATTGTTGCGATAGGGTCGTCGCCAAAGCCGGCAATGGCTATGTCTTCAGGAATTCTGTAGTTGTTCTTTTTCAACAGCTTCAAAACTTCTATTGCTGTGAAGTCGTTTACCGCAAAAATCCCGTCAATTTCAGGTGCAATTTTTATTATAACATTCTGCAATTCTTTTACCTTGGCAGGAGTATCGCAGTTGAGAATAAGGGTTTCTCTAATTGGAAGATTGTTGTCGGCCAGAGCCTGGATGTAACCTCTTTTCCTTTCAGCACCTATTACAAGCGTTTGGGGAGCTGCAAGGTGCAGAATATTTTTACATCCTCTCTCAATAAGGTGATTACATATCATTCTGGCACCGTCGAAGTCGTTGGTCATAACTCTGTCGGTTGCAATTTCCTTGCATATTCTGTCGAAAAAAACCATTGGGATGTTGTTTTCGGCGGCAGCTTTAAGGTGGCGGAAATCTGTTGTGCTTTTGCTGATAGAAATTAGCAGTCCGTCAACTCTATGGTCAAGCAAAGCTTGCAAGTTGAGTTCTTCGCGGTGATGATTTTCGTTAGATTGGCATATCATAACCTGATAGCCCTTGCTGTATGCAACATCTTCAATGCCGCTAATTATGGAAGAAAAGAAGTGGTGAACAATTTCCGGAACTACAACGCCTATGGTATTGGTTTTTTGAAATTTAAGTCCAAGCGCAAGTGCATTGGGGCGATATTTAACCATTTCGGCAAAAGCTTTCACTCTCTCCTTTGTAGCCTCGCTAATATCAGGATGGTCTTTCAGCGCCCTTGAAACAGTCGACGCTGAAACACCTAATGCCTTGGCAATGTCGTTAATTGATATCGGATGTCCCTTCATTTATCTGAAAAACATTTTTCGTGTTTCTGTGGTTTCTGTGTCACTTACACGAATTATAATCATTTTTCCGGATAATTGTTGTGGTTTGAAGGAATGATTTATAAAATCCTGATCTGCTCGTATTGTTGTATTATAAATAACTCTACCGAAAATATCAACAGCCTGAATTTGCAACAAAGATTCCGGATTAGCTTCAATTCCTAAAGCCACAAGGTCATTATCCTGATGCAAATATAATATTTTAAGAACACCCGATATTATATTGTTTTCAACAGCAACCCATTGAGAATAATCAAAACTGCCATCGTAGTCGGTTTGTTTAAGCCTGTAGTAGTTGATTCCGCGAAGTGGTTTATTGTCCTCATGTTGGTAATAACAAGTATTTCTTGTAGTTCCGGCACCATTTATTCTGGCTATCTCTGTGCTGTTTCTTAAATCAGAACTTCTTTCAATTGTGAAATAGTCATTGTTAATTTCTGATGCTGTTGCCCATTTAAGCATAATGCTTTCATCAATCATTTCTGCGGTGAAGAATAGGAGTTCGATGGGCAAAGGAAAGGCATCATGTTTTGCAACAGCAAAATCTGAAAAACTAGTAAGTCCTGTTCTAACAACTGTAAGCACGTTGCCTGCAATACTTTGTGTAGTATTAGTGTGGCTTCCCTCTAATGTCCAGTCAGATAGTGAATTTTCTCTTTTTACTACTGTATGTTGAGTTGCAAGCAGGCCTGTATTGCTTGAAGCTTTAAGGTTTAAAGTGGCTGAATAATTTACATTAGTAAAACCTAAATTTGGAGTTATTGTCCAAAATCCCGCATCTAGCAATGTGTTTAACGGGGTTCCATCAACAACAAGGCCTAATGCATTAATATCCATGTTTTCAGCACCCCAGTCATTAAAATCAACTGTAATATCTGTCAATCCTGTGGCGGAACTAATATTAATTCTAGCATTTTGAACATTAGAATTATACCCGGTAGGGAAGTCGTAGATACCTGTTGTAACACTTCTTTTTAAAGTTCCATTTACATGAGAATTTGAAGAAAATGAAACTGCTGAATTCGAAGAATTTGTAATATCAACTATTCCTGTAGGGGTTAATGATCCGTTTGTCAGTGTTAGAATACCTCCAATTGTAATATTGTCTGCTGCACTTACACCGCTTGAATTGTTAATAGTTAGGTTATTAAAAACAGGTGCTGTACTTCCGGATATTGATTGAGCTGAGCTTCCGGTAAAAGCTACGGTGCCTCCGGTTGCAGTGTATGTTCCATTATTTATCCAATTACCATAAATATTAACAGTTCCGTCGTTTTGTGTAAAAGTATTACCTGTTTTAATATCTAAGTTACCCATTATATTTAATACAGTTCCCGAAGTCGACATTGTAAGAGTTCGTGTTGCACTATTTATTGTAAGACTTGCGCAAACGGCTTCCTCATCCGTGCCGGAAATTATTACATGATTTAAATCATGAGTATCATCAATAACTACGTCTTCGTACATAGATGGAACTCTTAGATTACCCCAGTTTCCGCAATCAAACCAATCATCACTTCTGTAGCCTGCCCACTTTCCAACTGTCAAGTCGCCTGCTTCAATAGAAAGAGTTAATCCATCTTGCTTGTATAATGGTGCAGCAGCGTCATAATCAACATTGTCTGCCCATCCAGACCAATTTGCAGGGTCGTTTATTCTACCAATCCACTCTACTCTGTTTGCTGCAGATAAGTTAGCAACGGGATCCAACCCTCCGGTATATTTTACTTTTGATTTATTTGTAAGACCAGCAACATTGGTAGTTGTGCATTCAGCTCCTGGAAAAATTGTTGACCCGGATGCATTTGCATAACCGGGAGCATCTTTCCATCCCGTAGCCGACCATCCAAATAATACATTACCTGTATAATATGCATCGTGAGTGCCTCCAGGATTAACCCAATTTCCTCCTTGCATTATCCAAATTTGATCTGAATCGTTACAGTTAAATCCGGAGGCACCTGTGCCACCAATGCCGGAAGCTGTCCAATTTGCATTATCTAGAGCACCGTCTAGGAAAATGTTTACGTTTGTTCCTATAACGGGAGTTGCAACATTCCCAATAATTTCAAATGTTATTACTTTTCCGGCAGCTATAGACGAGTTTTTTCTTGTAAATCTTAAAACGCCTTCGGTATCTCCCCATAAACCTGCAGATAATCTTTCATATCCGTTATCTGTAATGTCAATAGATGTTTCTTCCGCAATTCCTACAAATGCAACTATTGAAAATTCATCTCCATCTGTTCCGTTTGTATTAACTGCCAAAATTGCCAAATCGCCATACTCAAGAATTGTTATATCCGCAGGATTTAAAACCAATTCAACCCCTTGCGACCATTGAGTTCCGCTTCTAACAAATATTTTTGCATAATATGTGGTTAAATTTGTTAAGCCTGTAACAGTTACACCTATTCCTGTTCCTTTATAGCAAACAAATTCACCGGCAGCAATTGCCGTTCCCGAACCAAATGTCGAATTGGCAGTATAAGAACTTCCGTCTCCCGAAGGTGTTGCAGTAACTGATGACCCACTCTTTACTACTACCATTATTTCATCATGGCAGGCTGAAGACGGTTTTGTCCAGCTTAAAGCAGATTCGGTATTTCCATCTGTATTGCTTGCATTAATTACTTCAGGTACACCTAAGCTGCTTATTGATGTTGTATGCTGAGTAGTAGCATAAGTAGTGCCTAAATATGCATATGCTCTGATAATGTATGGTTGTCCGGCTGTTAAATCTGTTATTGTTACTGTGTTGTCCGTTCCTTTATAAACAACAAATGAATATGGTTCGGTTGATCCATATTGTGATGCCGGTGTGCCAAAAGCAGAATTTGCCGTAAGTGTAGCCGGGTCAACACTTAAAACATGAGGTACTAATGAGGCATGATTTCTAACTCCGATGATTACCCCATCAGTAGTGCCCGATGGTGAATTCCATGTTATAGTTGCTGAGGTTGCATCGGTACATACTACTGTTAAGCCTGTTGCTTGTGAAGGAAGAGTGGTGAATGAATGCGTTGCAGGGGTTGTTGTAAAATAATCTTCATCACCTTCGCTACAGCTATATGGAAAAACTGCCACATGGTATGTTGTGCCTCCCGTCAATCCTTGTAATGAAAAAGTATTGCTTACATCTGCATAAACAACAAAGTTGCCGCTTCCAAGATCTTGCCCGTCTCCATATGTATTATTGGCTGTATATGTAGTTTCATCTACAGGAGTAACAGAAACTGCAGCTCCGGCTCTAACAATTACCAAGCTTTTTTCTCCGTCTCCACTCGTCCATGAAATTGTTGCACTTGAGTTTGTAACGCTTGATGAACCCAGCCCTGTTGCTGCTTCTGTTGGAGGTACACACACACATGACATTGTATGCGAACCAAGGTAACTATGAGTATCGATATTATACATTTCCCATTCAGAAGCTAGAGTTGGAAATCCTGAAGATGGATTAGTAGTTACCCCGGATTTAACACTTGATTTTCTAACCAGTGTCTTATCAAGAGTTGTATGGCTGCCATCTGTCCATGCAGTGCCAGGATCTTCGCCAATACAACCGAAAATATCTACATAGCTTGTAGTTGATATTTTGTATAAAGCAATAGCGTCGTCACCATTAAAATTGCATGCTGCGTTATCATCAGCTGTACCACCATAGATTGCTGCCGAAGAGTTTTTGTAAACTTTTGTAGCCCCATCTGCTAAAGTTCCTGACAAGAGAACATCGTTAGTTGCCGTGGATGCGCCATTTGCAAACAGTCTCAATCTGTAATCAGATAAATCAACTGAGCTTCCCGTTCCATTATATATTTCAATGTATTTATTATTTGATGAGCCCTCAACATATTCTGAAATTATAAGGTCGGTTGCGCAACCGCCGAGTGATAGAACCTCACCGCTACAGCTCACTGCTTTTCCTGTGGCGCCGGTGCTTGCCAATCCAATATCTCCGACATAAGTATCAACTGTAAGGCCTGCTTGAAGTCTTACGTAGATTGTTGCGTTTACGCTTCCACCTGATTGAGTAAGAGTAATTGGGTCAGTAGCAGAAAAAGCTCCGCCTGTACCGGTGGATATCTGATAATTTGACGGCGGATAAATATTTATATCATGTGTAAGATTTGTGCCGGTAACAGTAAAGCTCTGCTCTGCACTAGGACCTGACCCTTCAAAATATGAAAAGCCGGTAAGTGTTGAAGTGCTTACTGTTATTACCGGGCCGGTAACTATTAATCTTCCTGATTTGTTTCCGCTGCCACTACTGTATGTATGGCTCCAGAAACCACCATTATAGCCTCCGTAATAATACGAACCACTGCCAATTCTGAATCTGCTGGCGTAATAGTAAGTCCCAGCGCCCGGGACTTCTGCACCCAAATCAAGCACATATTCATCGTTATTTCCGGAATCCCCGTTGTAAGATGCCGCAACCCAGGTCCAATCAGCGGCATTGGCCGGATTAGTTGGGTCGTTATCTACAGTGCTATAGCCAATCCATGCACTAATGTGTGCCGCTTGTCCGGCTCCGTTTGTGTATCCGTCTTCCCAAATTTGTGCGTAAACATCAAATGCTCCTCCAACTGTTATAGACCCATTTTCAGGCCATTGTAAGTTGCACCAGTCAACTGTATCATCAACTACAAGAGTTCCGGAAACATTTGAAGATCCATTCCATATTCCACCATCTGGGTCATTATAGCCTCCATAAGTATAAGGACCACCATCATATTGAAATCTGCTTGCATAATAATATGTTCCACCGGTAAGTCCGGTGGCAATATTTGCCATATATTCATCATTATTACCTGCATCAGTATTATATGAAGCCGCA
This sequence comes from uncultured Bacteroidales bacterium, assembly GCA_964601515.1. Taxonomy (GTDB): domain Bacteria; phylum Bacteroidota; class Bacteroidia; order Bacteroidales; family UBA7960; genus PWND01. Next base: position 10,809 of record CAZRNU010000056.1, read on the forward strand.
ACCCATGTCCAGTCGCCGTCGTTTGCAGCCGGGTCATTGTTTACAGTATTATACCCAATCCATGCAGAAATATTTGCTCCCTGACCTGCTGCCTCTGTAACACCTGCTTTATATACTCTTGCATAAACATTATAATCTGTGCCACCCCTGATATTTCCCGATGCAGGCCATTGTAAGTTACACCAATCAACGGTAGCGACGGCGGCGGCAGAACTAGAGACCGTTATATCATCAAGACGAATTCTATCTCTTGCATTTGCTGTGCCAGAAGATATGTAATAAATCCATCTGATTTGTACTATGCTCTCATCATTGCAAGCACTTGGCAGACTAATTTCTGAAAATGTTTCTTCTGGGTTCTGGCTTGTTGTATTTGTGCTTAAATATTCTGTGCTAGAAATAGTTGTGAAGTTTCCTGATGTTCCTACTCTGTATTGCAATTGAAGCCCATTTATTCTATCGGTTGCCCCGCTACCACCTGAATTTAATTGTTGGGCAGTCCAAGTTACTTTTATGTTTTCTCTGCCAGTTGAGTTTATAGCTATAACTATGGCTCCTATATGGTTTGATCCACTATTTAATAGGCTAATGCCATTAGCAACTTCATTTCTTATGCTTCCTGTGGCAATTCCTGTAGAATTAGCGGCTAGCACTCTGTCTGCGCTTGCTGCTGCAATAGTAGAAGAAATCGGCTCTGAGGAAAAACTCCATCCTTGCATTGATGTTGGATAGGTTGTTGTTGCTCCATCTGAAAAACCAGTAAAAGTAAAACTAGAACTACTTAAGTCATGCGCCGTCGGATTCGTCTGCCCATTCGCTCCACCAAACATCATCACAGCGGCAATAAAAAGAATAATACTGCCTGCTTTAGGCGAGAGATTGTTTAGGAGATTTGTAAATGTTTTCATAGCTAATATTTTTTTAGGTATCGGGTGTTGGGTGTCGGGTGTCGGGAATTTGACAAAAATCTAGCCCAAAAACTTAACCTTAATTTGTCGTTTTTAGTCAGCGCAATACAGTTGTTAATGGCAAATAATTATTAAAAAACCTCATCGCAACAATCTGAATTACAGCACATTAATCGATTTCAAATATATAAAAATAATGTGATACTTTTTCGAGTGTTTTACTTAAAATAAAATTAAGTTTTTGTTAAGTAAGTCGGCAGTCGACAGTCGGCAGTCTTACGAATCTTCAATCTTTATAATAATTAATCCGTTTGGAGATTCAAAAAAAAAAAGGCGCAGATTTTCTGCGCCCCTTTTTCAAAACCAAACCATGAATTATTCTTGTGCGGTTATTGTATAAGTCCGCGAACTTAGATTAACCTCTATAAGGTAATTACCTGATGCTGCCGGAGCAGGTATCAGAACTACTTCCGGGTCTCCTGCTTCAGCACGGCGAACTAACTTGCCTGCTTCAGCAGTTCCTTCATTATTTGTTCCAAACATTGGCAGGTTTTCACCCAAAACCTCAATAAAGAATAATGTTTCGCCCGCAGTAAGTTCAGCTGTTATACTGAACAAACCAACGCCATCTTTAGTCATTGCAAGTGCGGCAGTGTTATCTAGTCCTGCTTCAGTTGCTGTTCCCATAAGATAAAGTTCCATCGTACTTGGAGTTATTTTATATGTTAATGCAGCAGTATCAGCAAGAATATAATATTCACCCGGTGTTAAAGCAGAAACATCAATTGCCGGTGGGTCAGGAACATCTTCTGTTGGCCTGTATGCTAGTGTACCTTCATTTGCATCACCAGTGTCTTTTCCCCACTGTGGAGCCCATTGTCCCAGAACAGAAATGAATTTAATAAATTGTCCATTTAATGCAGCAACAATACCATATTGACTATCGGTAACCGGAGTCAATTCCAGAGCTGCTGTATTGCTCCAGCCTACTGAAGTTGCATTTCCGAGTAAATAAATAGGATTTGCAGTTACTTCATCAGCATAAGGAGTAATAGTAAGAGTAATAGTATCGGAATAAGCATAAGTATATTCAGAATCTATTGAAATATATGAAAATACTCTGAAAGCAAAGTCTTTTGCTACTCCGGGTTCTGCTTCTAATGCGAGCAAGCGCTGGTTGATTGTTATTACAGTAACATCTGCAGTAAGATCGGCTGTGTTTGCAAGATCTCTTGCGTTTTTAAACAAGCTGTCAGCATAATCTACCTGAAGAATATATTTTACTTCCGGCAAACCTTCAATATTATAAACAGCTTCTGTCCATGCAAATGCTGCAAAAACATTATTGGCTTCACTTTTTAACAAAACATAAGTGCCTCCATCCGCAGGATTTGTAAGTTGTGGTGCAATGGTATCTTCCATGTCGAGCACAACTTTATCGTATTTCTCACAGGAAATAAAGAATGCAAAAACACCAATAAGTACTGCAAGAATTAAGCTTATCTTTTTCATAGCTGTCAGTTTTTTAATAATCTTCATTTTGAGTTAAATTTTGATTAGCCATAATGTCCGAATTTGGAATTGGGAAAATATTGTACTTGGCAGCAACGGCCAGTCCATCTTTCGACCTTCCTTTCCATGGCCATACATAGCCTGTGTTTCCGGCAAATTTGTTAAACCTAACCAAGTCAGTTCTTCTATGTCCTTCCCAGTATAGCTCCCTAGCTCTTTCATCTAATATGAAATTAAGTGTAAGTTCGCCTGAAGTAATGTTTCCACTTGAATCTCCGAATGCTCTTTCTCTAATTTCATTAACATAACCAAGAGCATCAGAAAGATTGCCGTTTGTAGCACCTCTTAATACAGCTTCTGCATACATTAAATAAACATCAGCAAGCCTGAATAATGGAAAGTCGGTGTCAACAAATTGAACATTGCTTCCGGGTGTGCCATTGCGCTTCATGTTGGTAAATTTCTCAACAGCATATCCGTTTGTAAATTCGGAAAGATCATCAATCTCTAATGTCTGGTCTTCAGTAAAGAACATAGCTCTTGGGTCGGTAGCAGAAAATAGATTTACAAGAGCCTTTGTAGTTCTTAAGCCGCCCCATCCATCGTCAATGCCGTAGTCTGCAGGAGACATTGCACCCCCTGTTTTGGCAAAGATAATAAATGTTGTTCCTCCGAAGGTTTGTGTTTGAATGCCATGGTAAGGAACTCTGAAAATAATTTCATCTTGGCAAAGAATATTATCAGCCATGAAGAGATATTCATATTCTTCTTCAAGAGCAAATCCCGCATCTATAATATTGTTGCACATTGTAACACAATCATTATACCTGTTTTCATCTGCATAAATCTGTGCGTTTAAATATAGCTTTGCTAAAACCATCCATGCTGCTGCTCTGTCAGCTCTTCCGTATTCATTTTGCTTAGGAGCAACCATATCGTCAATAATATCCAAAAGCTCGGCTTCAATAAATTCGAAAAGTTCCGGTCTCATGATTTGAGGAGGGAAAAAGTTTCCTACCGGATCTTCTTCTGTTACAAAAGGAACGTTTGCGAATATATCAAGTGCATGCCAATAGCTTAATGCTCTTAAAAATCTTGCTTCTGCTCTGTAAACTTT
>CAZRNU010000056.1:14445-18707 GCA_964601515.1 uncultured Bacteroidales bacterium
GGGTCATTAAATACGTCAGCCGCAGTTATTTCGTTGTCATCCAAAGGAACTGTGTTCAGATCCTTTAAGCAGGAAGTAAAAAATAAAGATATACCTGCTGCTAATATGGTGATAAATGCTAATTTTTTCATTTTCATTTACTTTTAAAATTATTAAAACTGCAGTCCTAAACTTAATACAAATATTCTTGGTCTCGGATAAATGTTGTTATCTACTCCATAGGCCACTTCAGGATCTAGCCCTTTGTATCCTGTTATCATAAAAGCATTTTGAACAACAAAAGATACATTTAGATTAGAACCTTTTGAAACAAGGTCAGGAAAGTTATATCCCAGAGTTATATGATCCATTTTAAAGAATGAAGCATCCTGAATATAAAAATCTGAGAAATATTGTGCATTGTTAAAACCATATAGCAATGCATCTGATGAAACATTACTTAAGTATGGTCCTTCCGGACGATGCAATCGGCTTAGTTCACCGTTTACCGAACTTACGTTGTTGTATATGTAGTTTCCAATATTCGCTCTTCCGGCAAATGAGAAACTCCAATTTTTATAATCAACAGAGTTTGTAATTCCAAAATAATAATTAGGAGTTGGTTTGTTGAAACGATAAAGGTCGTCTAAAGTAATTTCTCCGTCTCCGTCGAGGTCAACATACAGCCCTTCTATAGGGTTCCCTTCATTATCATATACCTGTTGGTAAACAAAAAATGAGTTAGGTGCAAATCCTACAGTGTGAATTTGTATATTATTACCCACACCACCTGAAATACCGCCTGTAGGAACGCCTACATAATTTGGGTCTTCATAAGCGGTAAGCTTTGAAATTTTAGTTTCATTATATGTTCCGTTTATTCCAATTAGCCAATTAATCTCATTTGTACTTATTGGCCTTGTAAATAATGAAACCTCTATCCCTTTGTTTTCCATGCTTCCAACATTTGTTAGAATATAGTTTGAAAGGTTAGATCCTGCTGCAACAGGGATGAAGTTTATCAAATCCTTAGTGTTTCTTTGATAAACATCAACTGAACCATAATATCTGTCTTTTAAAAATCCATAATCGATACCGATATTATAGGTTTCTGTTTCTTCCCATTTGATATTTCTATCATATCCTTCCGGACGAATAGTAGTAACATAAATTGGATTTCCGTCGGTATCTGTTCCAAATGGATAAGAAGCTCCCGGACGGCTAGGAGTATATCTGGCAAGATAAGGGTAATAGCCTCCAATGTCTTGTTGACCAGTAACACCATACCCAAGTCTCAACTTAAGTTCAGATATATTATTGATATTTTTCATAAACGGTTCTTCTATTATTTTCCATGCAAATGCTGCTGAAGGGAAAATACCGCTTCTGGTTTCCGGAGAGAATCTTGAAGAATGGTCGTTACGAACTGTTAAAGTAAGCAAGTATTTATTCATTAGGCTGTAATTTAAACGACCAAAGAAAGAAATAAGAACTACTTCTCCTTCATAAACTCTTGCTTCAGCTAAGCCGGCTGCCTGGTCAATCATTTTGCCATCATAAACATTAAATGGTGCTCCATATCTGTTTCCAAAAATGTTTGTGGAAAGGCTAGATCCTTTTAGCCAAAATCTTTGATGAGAATACCCTGCCATAAAGTCAATATTGCTCTTTATTGACTCAATATCCTTGTTGTAATTTAGATAAAAATCTAAAAGTTCATTGCTTCTTTGTTGATCATAAGTGCCTGTGCTTCCGCCTGATGTATAAGACCAAGGTGCATAATCAGGAGTGAAGTTTGTGCCTTCAGATTCAGAATAGTCGAGTGCTAAGTTAAGATTCGCTCTTAATTCCGGCAACCAATGAACCTTATAATCAATTTGTGCATTAGTGATTAATCTTCTTACAGATGATTGGTTATCTGTAAACTCAAGTAATGCAACAGGGTTGCTTGTAGCAACTCTTTTTGGTAAGCCACTGTCGTCGACCCATGCAAAATAACCTCCGAATGTTGTGTCGGCAACAGTTACAGGTTTGGTTGGGTCATACATAACTGCAGCGCCAATTGCACCTTCGTTTGCAAATTGATTGTTTACATTTGCTCCTTTTGCATTGAAGTTGATTTTTAAATGATCATCCAACAATGAGGGATTAACATTTATCGAGCCTGAAACTCTTTGCAGATGATCTCTTTTTAAAACACCTTCCTGAGCATTATAACCAATTGAAGCTCTGTAAGGGATTTTTTTGTAAGCACCAAAGCCACTAATCACATGGTCGTGTGCAAATGCATCCTGAAAAATTTCTTTCTGCCAGTCGGTTGAAACACCTTCTTCACCTAATAGACTTAAAACATTAGGCCTGTCGGAATATCTTTCATTTATAACATCCCTAAACTCGTCAGCGCTTAAAACATCAACATATCTGATGTTTTTCGACATTGAGTATGTTCCGGAATATGATAAAGTAAACGGAGTGCCTTCTTTTGCCTTTTTTGTTGTAATTATAATTACACCGTTTGAAGCACGTGAACCATAAATTGCTGTGGCACTAGCATCTTTTAAAACCGTAAATGACTCGATGTCATTTGGGTTAATTGTTGAAAGAGGGTTTCTGATTCCCGGCACCCCACCTCCATCTATTGGAACACCATCAATTACAATTAATGGATCGTTGCTGGCAGACAATGATGAGCCGCCTCTGATACGAATAACATCACCACTTCCGGGTGCGCCACCTGCAGAAGTAATTTGTACGCCGGGAACTTTACCCGCTACTAATCCGGCGGGAGTAGTGATATTCCCCTTGTTAAAGTCTCTTGTGTCAATAACAGCAATAGACCCTGTCATGTCTTCGCGCTTTTGAACGCCATAACCGATTACAATAAACTCTGAAAGAGTCATTATATCAGCAAAAAGTTCAAAATTTAAGGTAATGGTTTCGTTTGCACCAACTGATACCTGTCTTACTTCTGAATCATAACCGAGAAAGCTTACTTTAATAGTAAAGTTGCCTGCAGGCACAGTAATACTATAAGCTCCTTTGATATCAGAAATAACACCTGTTGTAGTGCCTTCAATAAAAATGTTTGCGCCGGGTAAGGTCTCGCCTGTAGCCCGATCTGTTATCACACCCTTTATTGTCCCGGTCTGAGAAAATGCAGAAGTGACAAGCAAACCCATGAATAGCAATAATAGCTTAATTTTCCTAATCATAATTGTATGGTTTTAACACTTGTGATTAATAAAACAATAATGAAAGCTTAAATTTAATCCTTTTTTTTCAAAAATCATTAACCTATTATGAATTTCCAAATAGATTTTCTTTTTTCCAACAGCAAATCTATTAAAATACAGATACTTTATTGTTTTTTTTAGCTTGAATATCAATTATTTGTGTAAAAAATCACCGCAAACGTTTGCGGTATCGTTTGCAACAATCGTTTTGATAAAAACAGTGTTTTACGTAAATATTTGTTTAAAATCTCAAGTAATTTTATGCGGTAAATTGTTTATAAATATAGCCTAGTTGTATTTTTTAATTGATATTGCATCTTAATTAAAGATTTATGAAATTATTAACGCAAATAAGAGTGGATTGTTCATCGACATTATTTTGTCGACTCCTATTGTGCGCGTTTTTATCTTTATTGATTTTTCCATTCATTGTTGCCAAAAGCCAGGATTTTGTTTTAAATGAAAATACTTCTATGATTATAACACCGGGCACTTATGTTTCATTTGGTGGTAATATTTCACTTGAGGAAAATACTGAAATAGAATTGTTTGATGATATTGATGTTAAAGGTAATATTGTAAACAACAGCTTATCAACTGCCGGATTTGCCTCTTCCGGAAATGGTAAGGTTGTTCTGAATGGACTTTCTGCACAATCAATTTCCGGAGCAAGTAATTTATATTTCCCTTCTTTAACTTTTAATAATGCAAACGGATTTACAGTTTCGCAGAACGTAAACGTTGGTAATTCATTAGTGCTTAATTCCGGAATTATTGATAATGGAACAAATACTATTTCTCTTGGAATAAATGAATTGAGCAGGGGAACTCTTTCTGTAGTCTCCGGACATTTTGTAGGCCCATTTAAGAGATGGATAGAATTTGATGATGGAACAAAAAATAATTATAGAGGTGAAACTGTTCTTTTCCCATTAGGAGATATTGATTCTTATAACCCTGTGTCGATTACCTTTGGTGATACTTCACCGGGGGGAAGCCTTACTGCCTTTTTTAATACTAACATAGATGGAGATGATACTTTTATTAGTC
>CAZRNU010000057.1:0-18520 GCA_964601515.1 uncultured Bacteroidales bacterium
GTCCCTACTTTGCTGTTGCCAGCCAGCAGGGCATTCTTAATCATTTTACAGCAGGCTCAAAAAAGCTATTGCTTGCAATATTTCTGGTTATGGCTATAGTACAGTTTGTATTAATGATGAGCGATCTGGGGCTTGGCAAGCTTGCACAAAGTTTGCTTTTTGCACTAGTTCCGATAATTCTTCTTATTCCTCCTTTAATGTTTTTATATCTGGCATCTTTATGCCACGAAGCAAATTTGGTCAAGACTTCAAGAAGTATTTATCACTTTATTCCGTCTATCGGTTTGCTGATTGCAAATTCGATTGTGTTTTATTTGATGTTCAATATTTCGAATAAAGATTTGGTTCTAAAGCTTTTTGATGTCTTTTCATTTCTGATACTTGGAGGGTTAGTCGGTATTTTCACAATTCAAAATATTCTTTATATCACATGGGGAATCAGAGTGTATTTAAAATACAAAAAACACTCAAGAAACTTTTTATCATTCGAATCTGCAATCAACCTCAAATGGATGGGAGTATATCTTTTGGGATACATTCTTTTTGTATCTGCTGTATATCTCTCTTCAATATTTAAAATAGAAAACTCATATTTGTATAATCTTGTACTTGCTGCTTATATTACATTTCTGGGGTTCAGAGGCTCAAAAAATTATGATTATTATATTGATTTTAAAATAAATAAAGCAACAATTAATGATATTGAGAAGCAAGAAATTCCCGCAGATATAGGTGAAACTAATGCTCGTAATAATGAAATAAAAGAAAAACTGTTAAAGGTATTGGAATCCGAAAAATTATACCTTAAAGAAGACCTAACTATTTTCGATCTTTCAAAAGAATTAAACATAAACTACAAATACATTTCCCAGGCTATTAACTCTTCTTTCAAAAAGAATTTCAACTCATTTATTAATGAATACAGGGTAATGGAAGCGTTGAAGCTAATGCAGGAACCTGATAACGAAAAATATACTTTCGAAGCAATATCACAAATGTCCGGTTTCAAATCAAGATCCTCTTTTTACTCCTTTTTCAAAAAACAAACCGGAAAAACACCGTCCGAATTTAGGGAAAATAAATAACTTGCTGTTTTTCTGATTATTACACATGTCCTGATTCGGGAATTCGGACATGAAGTGACATTGTTTTACTCCATCCTCAACATAATTTTGTTCGTGAAAATACCTAACGCCAATCAGGGATTTTCATTAAAGATTCAATCATCACTAAACACTACATTATTATGAAAAAACTAATTTTCCTATTAAGGGCTTTTATAATATCAGCTCTTATATTTTCACACCTCTTATTATATAGCAATAACCGAAAAATAGAAAAAGTAAATCTTTTCTATCCTAGAGCTATTTCTTCTTCAACATTTGAAAAAGATTCTCTGCTTCAAAAACAAAAACATATCGCATTAGAAATCAAGCTCGACAAGAAAGAAAACACACAAGAACTATCCTTAAATAATAAATAATTTCTAACAATCAAACACTTTAAACAAGATGAAAAGTTTAGTAATCAGCATTATAATAATGCTACTTGCAATCACCACCAACATTGCAAATGCACAAAGCGACTGCTCTTGCTGCAGTAAAAAAACACAGTCTGAAAACTTACAACATTCAAGCACTGCAGATGAAGGAAATCCAATTGCTGTTGTTACATTCAAAACTAACAGAACAGTGAGTCCACTAATTGAACAAATAAACAAGCTCACTAACTATGACGAGGTTCTAACGGAAAAGGTAATTTATCAATTGTCAATGATAAAAAACCAATCTTTTAATGCTGTAGTTAAAGACGAAGATTATGAAACTCTAACTATTGAAGTACAACAAAGTGCATTAAAAGAGTCTGAAGTTAGAGAAATTATTAACCAAATAAGAGACTAAAAGTTATGAAAAAGATATTACTATTAACTGCATTAAGCTTGATATTTGCAGCAAAAATACATTCTCAGGTTAATTACACAACCAGCTTTGATGGATGCAGTGCAGCAACCTGCTCAGGATGGAATATCAGTGGTGGTATGAGCCCAAGTATTACATCAACTTCTGCAACCGGATATAGTCCTTGTAATACTGCTTCTGCAAAAAGCAATATTTATAGTAGTTCTACAACTACAACCCTAACATCAGGTTTGCTAGGTAATTCAAACGGATTGCCAATTACATTCAGTTTTAGTGGGAAAGCATTAACCTATTCAACGGGTGTCGCAGCTGCGGCAGGGGCTTGTACATTTACAGGTTACTGGTCAACAGATGGATCTACTTGGACAGCAATAAACAGCATTAACAACCTTTCGTCAACAAGTTGCAATACATATACATTTAATCAGTTTACACCTAGTTTGGGAAGTAATGTGTATGTAAGAATTGTAGCGGTTAGAAACAGTGGCGACTTTTGGGCAGTAATGGATGACATATCAGTTATACAAGAAACATGTGCTCCATCTGTATCAATAACACAAAACTGTAATCCCGACTTATCGTATTCAATTGATATTAATGTTACAAGTTTGAATGGTGCGAGCGGTGTTGATATTAGAGTTGGTACTACAACCTATCATTGGAATGTAGGAGTGGGTACATACACAATTTCAAGTCTTGTTTCCGGGGTAAAAGTAATTGTTCGCGACCACAACGACCATAATTGCAAATATGAAGAAACAATTAATGCTTGTCCTTGCACGAATCCTACAGCTACATTTACAAAAACCTGTGCAGGCGATAATAGCTATTACAATGTATCCATAAATGTAACCAATATAGGTAGCGGTCCGGGAGTAAACATAACCGATGGCACTACAAATTTCTATACTAATGTTGGAACAGGAGTATATAATATTCCTAACAACTTCACTAACAACAAAATCTTTTATGTTCAAAATGTAAATAATGCGAATTGTTTTATATCAAAAACATTTGGAGTGTGTAATGTATGTGTAAATAGTCCAACCCCATTACCTCACGACGAATGTTCAGGAGCACCATTAATTGATTTAGCACAACCTTTCGCCGGGAGCACAAGCTGTAGTTATACTCCAAGTGCCGGAAGCCCAACGGGCTGTGGTAGCATTGAAAACGATTCTTGGATGCGTTTTATAGCAGCAGATACCGAGGTTACCCTAGAATTTGAAGTTAGTCCATGTTTTACAGGTGGAGGAACTTATGTAAATCCGGCGACTGATTATGCAGGCATTCAATTATATGTATTTAGTGGAAACTGTGCCTCATTAACGGCAATACCGGGCAGTTGCGTAAACCCAATAACCCATGGCAGTAATGCAGAAAATGTAGGCACATGGAATTTTTCAGGTCTAACTATTGGTGCAACATATTATATTAGAATTGACGGATACGCAGGCCAGAGATGCGACTATTGGTTTACTCCTATAGCAGGTGTTGTTGTAACTCCAGACAATGATGTTTGTGCAAATGCACATGCTTTGTCTTGCGGCGACTCTCATACTGCAAGTATTATTCTGGCAACTGCAATTGACCAACCTCCTGTTTGTTCCGGAGGCGGTGCATCGCCTACCGGCAAAGGTGTTTGGTACACATTTACGGGAGATGGAAGCGATGTTACTATAAGCACAAATAATCCGGGAACTAATTTTGATACACGAATTAACGTTTATTCAGGCACTTGTGGTTCCCTAACTTGTGTTGGAGCTGATATTAGCAGTGGTGCAGGTACTACATCCGAATTAACAATATCTTCTATTGGCGGCACTCAGTATTATATTTATGTAAGCGGAAATGGGGCTTCCGAAGGTCAGTTTGAAATCAGTATTGAGTGTACAGAACTTCTTGAGCCAACAATTACATCTCAACCTACAAATCAAACAGTTTGCTCCACTACAGCAGGAACTGCTTTTAGTATTTCAGCAGATAATGCAACAGGTTATCAATGGCAAATAAACTCGTCGGGCTGGACAAACCTTTCCAATGGTGGGGTATATTCCGGAGCAACAACAAGCACATTAGCTATTTCAAATGTTAGTGGGTTAATTGGTGCCGAGTATAGGTGTGTTGTTTCAAATGCTACAGGAAGTATCAATAGCGATGTTGTTACAATTATCAACTCTCAATCTATAGGCGGAGAAGCAACCGGAGGTTCAACTATATGTTCAGGGTCAAATAGTGGTTTGCTTTCGCTAATAAACCATACAGGCAACATAACCCAGTGGCAATATTCCACAAATTCGGGAGCAAATTGGTTAAATATTGAGAATACCAGCGCAACATATACTTCAGGTGCACTTACACAAACCACTTGGTTTAGGGCTGAGGTTCAGAATGGCACTTGCGCAACTGCATTTTCAAGCCATACTGTTGTATCTGTTAATCCAACTTCAGCAGTTGGGATAGCAAATGTTTCAGCTTCACCAATCTGTCATTCATCGGCTACTTCAGTTTCAATTGCAAGTGCGACAGGTAGTATTCAGTGGCAGCAATCGCCAAATGGCACAGATAGCTGGATAAATGCAGTCGGTGGCAGTGGTGCAACAACGCTAACTTATACAACTCCAAACCTGACAGCAACAACCTTTTACAGAGCTGTGGTAACAAGCGGAGTTTGCACTTCTGTAAATTCAAATGTAGTGGAAGTTACAGTAACCCCGGCAACTGTGGGTGGTTCTGTTACAGGCGGTGCAGCTGTATGTTCGGGATTTAACAGCCCGGAGTTGACCTTAAGCGGACATACAGGGAGTGTAGTAAAATGGCAGTCTTCAACAAATAGTGGAACTTTATGGATTGATATTGAGCATACAGGCACAACATACACTTCAGGTGCACTTACACAAACAACATGGTTTAGAGCAGTTGTAAAAAATGGAGTTTGTAATGAAGTAAATTCCAATCACACTGTTGTAACAGTTAATGCTTTGCCAACTACCTCTGGAATTTCAGGCAATGATACGCCGGCATGTAATGCAGCAGGAATTATTTATAATGTTACCAACACCGCAGGTTCTACATATTCATGGGGCATTCCGGCAGGTGCAACAATAGTTGCCGGCGATGGGACTAACCAAATATCTGTAAATTTTGGGTCAACAAACGGGAATATCTCTGTGGTTGAAACAAATTCCAATAGTTGTGTAGGAGCCCAGCAGATTCTTGCTATCAGCCTGCAAGGTTGCGGCCTAAATGCAAACTTCTCTGCAAACAATACAACAGTATGTACAGGAGCCGACGTTGTTTTCACGAATACATCAACAGGAACAACAGGAACAACAACTTACAGCTGGAATTTTGGAGCAGGAGCTTCTCCTGCAACAGCAAACGGAGTTGGTCCTCATACTGTTACTTACTCAACCGGTGGAAATAAAACTGTTTCTCTAACAATTACAGATGGTGCTTCAGATACCGAAACCAAGGCAGATTATATAACAGTAAACCCTTTCCCTGCAGCAGCAGGAACTATTTCGGGAACTTCAACTGTTTGTGCAACAACCAATGGCGTAAGCTATAGCGTTGCTGCAATTGCCAATGCAACGGCTTATGTATGGAACTATAGCGGAACCGGTGCCACTATTAACGGCAGTGGGTCGAGCATAACTATCAACTTTGCATCAAATGCAACTTCAGGTAATTTAATTGTACACGGAACAAATAGTTGCGGTTCAGGAGCAACTTCAACTAATTTTCCTATTACGGTAAATCCTTTGCCTACAGCAACTATTGCCGGGACAAACACACTTTGCACAGGCCAAGATGCAACAATAACAGTTACACTAACTGGCTCACAACCATGGAGTATTACCTACTTAAGAGATGGTGCAAATGCTCAAACTGTAACCGGCATAACAACATCCCCTTACACATTCACAACAACAACTGCCGGAAATTATACACTTTCAGCAGTAAGTGATGTTAATTGCACCGGAACATTTAGCGGCATAGCAACAATTGCATTTAACGCCCTTCCAAACGCAACCATAAGTGGAACAGCGACAATATGCCAGGGTTCTAATGCTACTATTTCTGTTGCACTTACCGGAACTCAGCCATGGAGCATAACATATCAGAGAGATGGCGCCAATAATGTTACGGTAAATGATATAACCATGTCTCCTTACACTTTTCAGACTCCTACATCAGGCACTTATACAATTTCTGCAGTAAGCGATGCGAATTGCACAGGAACGTTTAGTGGAAATGCTGTAATAACTGTTAATCCAACATCAGTTGGAGGAACTGCATCTGCTGCAAATTCACCAATATGTTTAGGCTCATCAACTTCAATAACTCTATCAGGCCATATAGGAGCAGTGCAATGGCAGCAATCGCCAAACGGAACTGACAGTTGGATTAATGCAGTTGGTGGAAGTGGCGCAACAACAGCAACATATACTACGCCTACATTAACTTCTACAACTTACTACAGAGCACTTGTTACAAGTGGAGTATGCTCATCAATAAATTCGACTGTAGCTCAGGTAGTTGTGAATCCAACCTCAGCAGTTGGCTCAATATCAGTAACAACTACACCTGTCTGCTTCAATTCAAACACTACAATTTCTATTACAAGTGCAACAGGGTCAATACAATGGCAACAATCGGCAAATGGTACAGATGGCTGGGTAAATGTTATCGGAGGAAGCGGAGCAAATTCTTTGGCTTATACTACTCCTATGCTGACAGAAACAACATATTACAGAGCAATTGTAACAAGTGGTGAATGTAGTTCTGTTGCATCAGCTGTGGCTCAGGTGGAAGTAACTCCAGCAACTGTTGGTGGCACTGTTTCGGGCGGAGCATCAATTTGTTCAGGGTTTAACAGTCCGGAATTAACAATAAATGGTCATACCGGCAGTATTCTTACTTGGCAGTATTCGCATGATGGCAGTGAAGGCTCCTGGGTTTCTATTCCGGGAACAGCCGGATTAGCCAGCTATACCTCAGGTGCACTTACGCAAACTACCTGGTTTAATGCGGTTGTAAAAAACGGTGTTTGTCCTTCAGTTGAATCTTCTTCTACAATAGTTACAGTTAATTCTCTCCCAAGCACTTCAGTGATATCAGGAAGTCAAACCCCTGCATGCGGTGCAGTTGGCGAGGTATATAGTGTTGAATTAACAAGTGGTTCGTCGTACGCATGGACTGTCCCTGCAGGTGCAACAATTGTTTCAGGCGCTACCGGGCCAAACAACAATGAAATTGTTGTAGATTTTGCTAGCAATAATGGATTTGTTAGAGTTACCGAAAATAATGGTAATGGTTGCGTCGGAACTCAACAAAATTTAGAAATTACACTTCAAGGGTGCGCCTTAAATGCAAACTTTATAGCAAACACTACATCAACTTGTGTTGGAAACACGGTAGTATTTACAAATCTATCAAGCGGAACAACAGGCACAACAACTTACAACTGGGATTTTGGCACTGATGCAACTCCTGCTACTGCCAATACAGCCGGTCCTCACAATGTAACATATAGCTCTGCAGGACAAAAAACTGTTAGTCTTACAATAACAGATGGCGCTTCTGATACTGAAACAAAATCAAACTATATAACTGTTAACCCTTTCCCTGCAGCTTCGGGAGACATCTCCGGTTCGGAAGAAGTGTGTCAGGGTTCGTCATTAATTGGGTACAGTGTTTCTCCAATTGCTGAAGCAATAAGCTACAACTGGGCTTACAGTGGGTCGGGAGTTACTATCAATGGTTCAGGAAGCAATATTACCATTAGCTTTGCAACTAATGCAACATCCGGAAACCTAAACGTTTACGCAACAAATGCCTGTGGAAATGGAATGGTATCAGCAGATTTCCCAATTACTGTAAATCCTTTACCACAACCTCCAAGTTCCGTATCGGCATCATCTAACATAATTTGCCCTAATGGAACAACAATTTTATCTTATACCGGTGGTTCGGGAGATGTTTTTAACTGGTACTCAGGCAGCTGTGGTGGAGAGTTAGTTGGAAGTGGCAACAACCTTGAACAACAGATTGAAACTACCACAACATTTTTCGGAAGATGGGAGAATGGTTGTGGAACAAGCACTTGTCAGCAAATTACTGTTATAGCAGCCGACAATCTGGCCCCTGTGCCAAATATTGCAACACTGCCTGTTATTAATGCAGAGTGTGAAGTATCTGAACTTACGGCTCCAACCGCCACTGATAACTGTAGCGGCGCTATCGTTGGAACACACACTATTACACTGCCAATTACAAGTTCAACCGTAATTGTATGGACTTATACTGATGCAGCAGGAAATAGTTCTACTCAAAGTCAAAATGTTGTTATTAATGATGTTACACCACCCGTGGTTGACATTGCAGAATTGCCTGAGCTTACCGACGAATGTTCAATAACACATCTTGTTGTACCTACTGCAACAGACAATTGTAGTGGAAGTGTTACAGGAACCCACAATGTGAGTCTTCCGATTACAAGTTCTACAACTATCACTTGGACATACACGGATGCTTCAGGAAATAGCTCCACACAGCTTCAGAATGTGATTATTAATGATACCACAGCTCCGGTACCAAACGTTGAAGTTCTCGAAGATCTTGTTATCAATTGTAGTCATCTGTTTGTAGAACTCCCCTCAGCAACCGACAATTGTGAAGGAACCATCTTTGCCTACACCGCAGACCCATTATATTACGATGAACCCGGAAGCTATTTAATTACATGGGTTTATGAAGATAGTAGCGGTAATTTTGCTGAACAACCGCAATGGCTTACAATTACAAACGAAGAGCCGGTTGCTTTAACAAAAGACATCACCATTGAACTTAGTGAAAACGGAACAGCATCAATAGCAACTCAAGACATCGATGATGGCTCTTATGATGATTGTGATATTGAAAGTATTTCTATCGACATAAGCGAATTCAACGAATCTAATGTTGGTAACAATATTGTGACACTAACAATTACCGACAATGTAGGCAATACTGCCTCTGAAACAGCAATAGTAACTGTTATTGACCCAAGAATCATGGTAAAAATTCCAAATTTCATATCTCCAAACAATGACGGAATAAATGATTTTTGGGAAATTGAAGGAGTTGAGTTGCTCTCAGGATATAACCTGATAATATTCGACAAATATGGAAAAGTTGTTTATTCTACCACAGAATATGACAATAGCTGGAATGCAAGGTATAACAACCAGGATTTACCTGATGGAACATACTTCTATCATTTTTCTAAAGATAAAAGCCATTACAAAGGATTTATTTCAGTTGTAAGGTAATTATAAAAATCAAAATCGCCGAAAAATGAAAAGAAACAACATCATTGCAGTAACTATTAGCAGAGCATTAGCTATTGCAGCAGTATTGTTCATTCAGTTTACAAGTTTGGTAAATGGGCAGATGGTAAACGAACCATATTTATACAACCAGAACCCTATCATCAGCAATCCGGCTACTTATGCTAATGATGATGCATTCAGAATGTACCTAAACTCTCACATAAGATGGATTGGTTTGGATGGAGCTCCAAGAAATCATGAATTTGGAAGCAGCATTTCCACAGCTCCAAGCATGGGAATAGGAATTTCAGTTGCTAACTATTCTATTGGTCTGTTTGATAACTTTTATGCAGAACTCAAGTACGCCTACGCAGTAAAGCTTTCCAAAGTTCAATATCTGAACTTTGGACTATCTGCCGGCCTGAGCAATGAAAGATTCATGACAGGAAACCTGCAGTATGCAGACTACAACGACCCTGCATTATACAACAATAGCTACAATGAATATCTGTTTAGTGCCGGGTTTGGTATGGCATATACATACAAAGGATTTCAGGCTCATTTGGTTTTACCGCGACTACATGTTTTAAATCAGCCTGAAAATTTCTACAACTTCGCTTATCTTCTTTATGACATAAAACTAGATAAAACTTGGACTATCACTCCATCTGTGCTACTCAGAAACAACAAGTTTTCTCCTTATATGGCTGACGGGAATATAATGTTGATGTGGGATAACTCTATTTGGGGACAAATTGGTTATCGCTCAAACAATAGCTTTTTGCTAAGTATGGGAATTAATTTGGGCAACTATTCGGTAGGATATGCTTATCAATTAGATTCCAGACCTATTGCTTCAAGTAACATAGGCAGTATGGAGATTCAACTGATTTACAAATATCAGAAAAAGAAATCCGCAAAACTTGCTTGTCCATTATGGAGATAAGGAACACAATTTATAGTTTTTATAACTAAAACAGAACAAAAATGAAACGATATATACTAATTCTATTTATAATCATTTCGTCTTCAAATGCTTTGTCAGGGCAGTCTTTGAGGAATTCTAACCTTTACTCTCAAAACCCGACTCTTATAAATCCGGCAGCATATATTACCGATGATTTATACAAGGTATATTTAAACTCCCACCTTCAGTGGATTGGGGTTCCGGGAGCACCACGCAACAATATTGCAGGTTTCGGAATGTCGCCTTTTAACAATATCGGGCTTGGACTATCAGTGTCAAATGACAGGGTTGGTTTATTTAATTATCTCGATGCTCATTTAAAATATGCATACAGAGCAAATTTTGATGTGAACCATTATCTAAACATGGGCATTTCAGCTAGTATATCAAACAACAGCATAATGTTTGATAATATTGAGCACGCCGACTTAAGTGATATTGCAATTGGAGATTTTGATAAAACAACATTTTCTTCCGGATTTGGCTTTCAATATAAATTTCAAAACCTTGAAGCCCAAATCATTCTGCCAAATATATACAACAACAGCAAGCTCAACTTTCACAACATATCATATCTTTCTTACGAAATGAAAGTAAATGAAGAGTGGAATATAAAGCCATCATTATTAATGAGAAATTCTGATGTTTTGTCTTATCAAACAGACATAAACCTAATGGCAAGTTGGCAAAAGGCATTCTGGTTTCAGGCAGGGTATAGAACAAACCAAAGCTACATCTTCAGTGCGGGAGTATGTTATAACAACTATGAGATAGCCTATGCTTATCAATTTGACAGTAAGCCTCTATCATATAGCAATTCAGGAAGTCATGAAATACAGTTGGTTTACAGATTGCAAAAACCTGATGCCGGAAAGGAAACATCAAAAACACAGATAGTAGGAAGAGTTCTAAATAAGGAAGACAATACTGCTGTTAGAGCAAGAATTATAATTTCTGACATTCTTTTAAACAAATCATTTGAAGTTATAACTGATAATCATGGCTTTTATAAAGCTGATGTTTATACAAACAGAAACTACAACTTCATAATTGAAGCAGAAGATTTTAAAAGCATTTTGGAAACTGTAAGTATTGAAAGTTCATTTGTATCAAGAGAAAGAAACTTTTTGTTAGAACCGGAATATGTTAGTTTTAAAGGCAAGATTATAAATGCTTTAAGCAGAGAGGGCATTATTACCGAAGTGAAAATTCTTGAGGGCAATAAATTGATTGCAAATGTTTTATCAAACAGCAGTGGAGAGTTTTCAGTAAAACTATCCAAGAACAGACAATACAGCTTTTTGATAGATGCAAACAATTATCTCCAAATTAAGGAGACGATAGATTCAGGAGAAAGCAGCAATATTGAAAAACTATTTTTACTCAACCCTGCACTAGAAGTTTTTGGGAGGGTAACTAACAGCAAAACAGGCCGCCCGGTAGGAATATCTATAACAATATATGACAGTAGAACAAATCAGTTTGTTGAAACAGTACAATCTGATCCTCAAACCGGATATTATGTTTCCAAGTTCAACGGCATTGAAAGTATAAACATAGTTACATCATCTGATGAGTATATGTTTTTCTTTGAAACAATAAATCTTAATACAAACAACGGAAGAACAGAAAAAAACATAAGATTGGAGCCATTGGAAGTTGGGGCAAAGGTTGTGTTGAACAATGTGCAGTTTCCAACAGGAAATTCTGATGTACAAAAAGAAGCAATCACTGAACTTGATAACCTTATTGCAACAATGAAAAACTTTAAGAGTCTGAGAGTAGAGATTTCCGGACATACTGATAATGTAGGAAGTGCGGAAAACAACAGAGAGTTGTCGTTCAGAAGAGCGCAGTCGGTGGTAAATTATATGGTTAGCAAAGGCATTGAAAGAAGCCGCCTTATTGCTGTAGGTTATGGAGATGCGATTCCCAGAGCTACCAATGATACAGAAGAAGGAAAGTATTTAAACCGAAGGGTTGAAGCAAAAATAATTGGGAATTAACATTCTCAAAAAGGCATGTGATTGAAGTATTTGTTTCGATTGCATATTAGTGGTTTGGTGATGAACCATGATTGGCGCGAGCGCCCCTTTATTTGGGGCGCTTTTTTATTCTACGACTTTTATCATATTGCCTTCTTCATCCACAAACGCAAAAACAAAGCATGCATCTATAGCTTTCTCCTTATTATTGGAATATAGATCCTCAACAAAAGCTTCCACATGAACCTCTACCTTATGAGGAAATATCTCTATAACTTGAGCAGATATTTCTACAATAGAATTTATGAAAATTGGACGTAAAAACTTAATTTTTTTTATCGATGCAGTAACAACTTTTCTTTTTGTTGCCTTAGATGCAGAAACATAAGCAGTTTCATCCATCCATTTTATTGCTTCACCTCCAAAAAGAGTATTGCTGTTATTAAGGTCTTTAGGGAATACTAACCTGTATTGTTTTATTGAATTCAAATTATTCATTTGATATATTTTTTTACAAAAATAAAAAAAATCTTGCATAATGAACATATGTTCATTATTTTTGTATCGAACATTTGCTCAATATTATGTCTCCCAGAATAAAAAGACTCAGAAAAGTATTAAACCCTCCTCCTATAAAGGGCTTTAAGCCATATGGCCCGGAAGTAAACAACCAAAACACTGACACAGTTAATCTATTATATGAGGAATATGAGGCACTGCGCTTGTGTGATTACGACATGTATAACCATCATCAAGCATCAGAAATAATGGGAGTTTCTCGTCCGACATTTACTCGGATATATGCATCTGCGCGACAAAAAATTGCTAAGGCTTTCGTTGAGGGAAGCAAAATAATAATTGAAGGCGGTAAGGTATATTTTGACAGTGACTGGTATCAATGCAAATCTTGCAATTGTTATTTTAACAATCCAGAGAAAGACAAGGAAATAACAAATTGTCCTTTGTGCAAGAGTAAAAACATTTTATCATACAATCCAGAATCCGAAACAGAAAACCAAAATGAAATTCCCTGCAACAATCATAGAAGAAGGCAAGGCAAGAAAAGTTGCAGAAATATAATTTAAAAAAAATAAAATGAAAGTTGCAATAACATCACAACGCAATACATTAGACTCAAACATTGACAAAAGATTTGGGCGTTGCGCCTATTTTGTCATATATGACACCCAAAGCAAATCCATTGAATTTTTACCAAATTCAAATAAAGATTTAGAAGACGGAGTTGGTCCGGCATCTGTTCACCTCATAGCTTCAAAAGGAGTTAATAAAATTATTTCAGGAGAATTTGGACTGAAGACAAAACCTTTACTAGATAGCCTGAAAATTCAGATGATTGTTATAAAAGAGAATAGCAAAAAGATTTCTGACATATTAAAAATATTAAATAACAATAATTAGAAAAGCCATGCCACATCTTAATTCCCAAGGTCCTAAAGGCGAAGGTCCATGCACAGGTCGTAAGTTAGGCAAGTGTTCAAAAGTAACTGATGAAGAAAAACTCGAAAAACTAGGAGAAGGAATGGGCAAGCGCAGAAAAAGCGGCGGTGGTGAAGGGAAAGGACGTCGAATTAATTATAATAAATAAAAAATCAAGAATATGAAAAAGTTAATTGCTATTCCATTAGAGAATGGGATAATGAGTGCTCATTTTGGGCATTGTGAAAAATTTGCCATTATTGAAACAGAAAACAATCGCATTGTTAAGATTTTTGAAGCAACCACTCCGGCTCATGAGCCCGGAGCAAATCCACGTTGGTTAATCAACCAAGGTGTTACAGATTTAATTGTTGCGGGGATTGGTCAAAAAGCTATTTCAAATTTATCTCAACATAATATCATTATTCTTTCAGGTGATGCGGGCAAAACCATTGAAAATCTAGTAGATGATGTATTAAATAATAAACTAAAAGAATTTGATAGTGCTTGTATTTCTCATCAACATCACGGGCATGGTCATTGCCATTGCGGCAATAATTAGTAATCTTAAAAACTTTATATCAAATGAACACAAAAAACAAAGGATTCAACACAAAACTAATTCATGCAGGAGCATTTGAAGATAAATTTGGAAGCGCAACTGTGCCAATCTATCAAACATCAACATTTAAATTTAAAAACGCACAGCATGGAGCAGATTGCTTTTCAGGAAAGAGTGATGGATATATTTACACTAGGATTGGCAACCCAACAATAAGGGCTTTTGAGAAAAATATTGCCGAACTCGAAAATGGTTATGACGGAATTGCAACAGCCTCAGGAATGGGAGCTGTAAGTTGCGTTTACATGGCATTACTCAGCGCCGGAAGCCATATTGTAAGCTCAGACGCTGTTTATGGGCCTGCAAGAGGAATTTTAGAACAAGATTTTTCGAGATTTAATGTTGAATCTACATTTGTAAACACATCGAAAGTCGAAAATATTATTGCTGCTTTAAAACCAAACACAAAGGTTTTATATATTGAAACTCCTGCAAATCCAACAATAGATATAACAGACATTGAAGCATGCGTAAAAATAGCAAAAGAGCACAATCTATTACTAGTGGTTGATAATACTTTCTGCTCTCCATATCTTCAAAAACCGCTTGATATGGGCGCAGATGTGGTTTTACACTCCATAACTAAGTTTATTAATGGCCATGCCGATATTGTTGGGGGTGTTATTGTAGCAAAAGACCCTGAGGTTTACAAAAAAATCCGCCATTCTATGGTTTATCTTGGTTGCAATATGGATCCAACACAATCATTCATGGTATTACGAGGAGTTAAAACGCTTGCTATTCGTATTGAGAGAGCTCAGGAAAATGCAATGAAAGTAGCTGAATTTCTACAATCTCATCCAAAAGTAGAATGGATTAAATATCCGGGATTAAAATCTCACCCTCAATATGAATTAGCTAAAAAGCAAATGAAAGGTTTTGGCACAATGATGAGTTTCGGACTTAAAGGCGGCTATGAAGCCGGTAGAAAATTAATGGACAATGTTCATCTAGCCTTGTTGGCTGTATCTCTTGGTGGAGTAGAAACTCTGATTCAGCACCCTGCATCAATGACTCACGCTGCAGTGAGCAAAGAAGGAAAGCTGGCTGCAGGTATAACAGACGACTTAGTAAGATTCTCTGTTGGAATTGAAGACGTTGAGGATATAATTGATGATTTAAGAGATGGTTTAGAAAAGATTTAATAATTTTAGACCATTACACATAATAATGATAAAATAATTAAATGTTAATATGGCTCTTTTCGAAAAAATAGAACTCCCTGATGTGAAAAACATCATAGTAGTAGCATCAGGAAAGGGAGGTGTTGGTAAATCGACAGTTGCAGCAAACCTCGCAATTACGCTTGCCAGAAAAGGGAAAAAAGTTGCATTAGTTGATGCCGATATATACGGACCTTCAATGCCCAGAATGTTTGGAATTGAAGAGGCTAAACCGGAG
This sequence comes from uncultured Bacteroidales bacterium, assembly GCA_964601515.1. GTDB lineage: Bacteria > Bacteroidota > Bacteroidia > Bacteroidales > UBA7960 > PWND01. The sequence continues at coordinate 15,648 of CAZRNU010000057.1, forward strand.
GGTGTTAAGAAAAATGGCAAAGAATATATTCTGCCGATTGAGAAATACGGCGTAAAAATAATCTCTATAGGATTTTTCATTTCAAAAGAAAAAGGACTGATTTGGAGAGGCCCGATGGCTTCAAACACAATTACGCAACTGTTTGAAAATACTTACTGGGGTGAAGTCGACTATATGATTGTTGACTTCCCTCCGGGAACCGGGGACATACAACTAACAACAATGCAAAAGCTTGCTCTGACTGGAGCAATTATAGTAACAACTCCACCTGAAATTTCATTGATAGATGCAAGAAGGGCAATGTTTATGTTTAACAATAAGGGAATCAAAGTTAATGTATTAGGTATAGTTGAAAATATGTCGTGGTTTACACCAAAATCTCACCCTGATGAAAAATACTTCATATTTGGATCAGGAGGAGGTAAAAAAATTGCTGAAGAATACGGCATTAAACTTCTTGGTCAAATTCCACTAATTGCAGAGGTTGGACATGCAAGTGAAAAAGGATTAAGTATTTACGACCAAGATAATAAAGAAGTTATTGATGTGTTTGAGAAAATCGCTAATGAGGTTATCGATAAATAAGATTTTTTGAATTCCTTGAAATAAAAAAAGTTTTGGCATTTTTAGAAAAAATCATGAAGTACGAAATAAAACCGATTGGTATTATCCACACTCCGTATAAAACTAAAGAAGAATGCCCTATTCAAGGACAGGAAAAACCTTATGGAATAGGGAAGATTGAACTTTTCCCCGAGTATGTAACCGGGTTAGATTCTCTTGAAACATTCTCTCATCTGATAATACTATACCTGTTTGATAGGGCCGGAAAAGTTGAGATGATGAGAAAACCTTTCTCAGATGATGTAGTAAGGGGGCTTTTTGCAACCCGACATCCATGCAGACCAAATAGTATTGGATTGTCTATTGTGAAGCTTGAGAAAATTAACGGTAATATTCTTGAAATTAGCGAAATTGATGCACTAGACAAAACTCCGCTAATTGATATAAAGCCCTACGTACCTAGGTTTGACCACCGCCCTGATGCAAATAACGGTTGGCTTGAAGGCTTGCCTTTCAGACCTAAGCCAAAAGGAAGAGAATAAAATATTTGTTACTTTTGGCAAATATAATTCGATTACCTAACGCCAAAAACAAACAAATATGAAAAAACTAGAATTTATTCTCGCTGCTGTAGTATTACTCTCCGGCATTTTAGTAGTTTTTGAGATTACAATAGGTTTTATGTTATTAATTCTTTCTACCTATTTTTTATCGTGCTTGTATCTCTTTTTTGGATTTGCTTTACTAAACGGAATTGGATTTAAAGGCATATTCAAAAAAACATCATACAAAAACCTAAATGCACTAAGTATAGCACTTGCAGCAGTTTCAGGATGGGCTTTAAGTATATTAATTATTGGCAGTTTATTAAAATTTAATTATTATCCCGGAGAAATTGTATTAATTACAGGGCTAATTTTGGGTGCATTGATAATTGCTTTTTCAGGAATTATGTCTTTCAAAAACAAAAGGGCTATTTATTATAATGTTATGATTAGATTAGTCTTTTGGATTGGAATTGGAGTGTTGTTGATGTATTATAATCCTTAATTATTAAATGCCTTATCAACCACAGTCCTTAAATCGGGTAAATCGGTTTGTTTTTTTGTAAATAGCCCCAAGTATTCAATGTTTTTACTTTCATCATATATCGGAGCATAGTCAATCTTGTTTAGGAAGAGATTGTAGATTTTTGATTTTTGAGCTAATTCGTTAAGAATCTTGATATGAATGTTCTTTGATTTTACAATGCCTCCCTTGTCAATATTTTCTCTTCCGGCTTCAAATTGTGGTTTTATAAGGGTTATAATTAATCCATCATCTTTTAAAAGCTCTGAAAAAACTTCAAAAACATGAGTGAGAGAAATAAACGACAAATCTGCTACTATCCAATCGGGTTGCTTATTGCCAATTTGCTCCAGTGTTAAATCTTTTATGTTGGTTTTTTCAATAGAAACAACTCTTGGGATTCCTTTCAAAGAATGATGAAGCTGCCCCTCTCCTACATCAACTGCCCACACTTTTGCTGCTCCATTTCTTAGCAGGCAATCAGTAAAGCCACCTGTGGAAGCACCTGCATCCAGCACATTCTTACCTTCAGGCGAAACATTAAAACTCTGCAACGCCTTTTCAAGCTTCAAACCTCCCCTACTCACATATCGCATAGAATCGGGATATTCTGCCTCAATTATTTCGTTTCCAACAACCTGAAGTGAACTTTTATATACCTCCTTGCCATTAACCTTAACAAGCCCTTCTGAAATAGCTTCCTGAGCTTTAATCCGGGAAGAAAATATTCCTTTGTTTACGAGGTAAATGTCTATGCGCATGATAGTGTTTTTTTGTTACTTGGTTACAGAAATTGGTTACAGGAAAGTTACAGAAAATGGTGACAGGTTACAGGCGAAATCAATCTTCTTCCCAATCTACACAATCCATTCAATCCTTTTAATCACGGGATATCTCGCTAACGCTCGATATGACATTTCTTCAATCTACACAATCCTTTCAATTAGCAAATTATAATATTGGCATATTGGCACATTAGCACATTGTCACATTCCCTCACTCCCCGACCTCACCGGCAGCCCAGCTTTTCATAAAGTTTATCAGCTCCATTCGATTTGCTGATCTGGCATTTCTAACATAAAACCCTGAAGAAGAAACACCCGCAGCAAGACATTCAGCTGGTTCCAGATTATTCATCCAAGCATTGCAAAAACCTGCATTGAAGTTATCGCCGGCTCCGGTTGTTAGTTTTGGCTTTGGAGTGTATGGACCATCAATCCAGGCTGTTTCTTTTTCACAGG
>CAZRNU010000058.1:0-18404 GCA_964601515.1 uncultured Bacteroidales bacterium
TGGTTTGTGGATTGAAGATTTATAAGATTGAAGATTAATTAATGTGCAAATGGGAAAATTAGAAAATGGTATCTGGTGTCATGTATCTGGTATCGGGTGTCGGTATAGGAATAAAAAAAGTCCTAAGTTTTTTCAACTTAGGACTCAGGACTCAGGACTCAGGACTAAGCCTAATCTTCTTCTTCTTGTTCTGCTTCGTAAGCTTTCAGCAGCTGATCTTGAACATCAGATGGAACTTGTTGGTAATCTGAATAAGCCATAGTATATGTTGCTCTACCGCTTGTTATAGAACTTAAAGTTGTGCTATATCTGTTCATTTCAGCTAGTGGAACTTTAGCTTTAATTTTTTGGAAATTACCTTCTGCTTCCATACCCATAATTATTGCACGTCTTCCCTGAAGGTCGGTCATTACATCACCCATTTTTTCTTCCGGAACCATTACTTCAACATCATAAACAGGTTCAAGAATTTTTGGAGCTGCATTTTTGAAAGCATCTTTAAATGCATTACGACCCGCAAGTTTGAAAGAGATTTCGTTTGAATCAACAGGGTGCATTTTGCCGTCATAAACATTTACAACAATGTCTCTTGCATACGAACCTGTTAATGGGCCTTGTTCAATTTTTTCCATTATTCCTTTAAGAATAGCAGGCAAAAAGCGAGCATCAATAGCACCACCAACAATACAGTTGTTGAAAACAAGTTTACCGCCCCATGGCAATTTATGTTCTTCTTGTCCGCGAACAGGGAACTCTGTCTGGTTTGTTTTTCCTTCAAAATGAGGCTCAATCATTATATGCACTTCTCCAAACTGTCCGGCACCACCTGATTGTTTTTTGTGCCTGTAAGTGGCTTTGGCAGATTTCGTTATAGTTTCACGATAAGGAATTCTTGGAGGAATAAATTCTATTTCAACCTTATTAATGTTCTCGATCATCCATTTTGCAATGTTAAGATGAAGTTCACCTTGCCCTGATAAAATTAGCTGACGAAGCTCTTTAGAATGCTCATATCTTAATGTTGGATCAATGCTGTTCATCTCTTTAAGAATAGTTGCAAGTTTTTCTTCATCGTTTGCATTCTTAGCCTTTACTGCAGTACGGAATTTTGGATCTGGGAATGCGATAGGCTCAACAACTACTCCTGAATTTTTTGTGGAAGTTAGGGTGTTGTTTGTATAAGTATCTTTTAATTTGATTGTTGCAGCAATATCGCCCGGCATTATCTTGTCAATTTTATGACGTGTTTTTCCTGCTGTAATAAACAATTGAGATAATCTTTCTTTTGAGCCTGTTGTAGAGTTAACAAGGTCAATAGCTTCTGTTAAGGTTCCTTCATATACTTTGAAGAAAGACACTTCGCCTAGGTGAGGCTCAACTGATGTTTTGAAAACAAAAGTTACCGGTGCTTCTGAAGCAGAATATTTCAGTTCTTTTCCTTCTTTTGTTTTTGTTGCTTCTACTTCTAATGGAGAAGGTAGGTTTTCAGTGATAAACTCTAATATTCTTCTTATTCCTTGATTGTGTTTTGCAGAGGCGCAAACAACAGGAAACATTGTTCTTGTTGCAATACCTTGGTTTATTCCCTTAGCTGTTTGTTCTTCAGTTAATGTTCCGTTCTCGAAAAATGCTTCCATTAACGACTCATCACTTTCTGCAGCAGCTTCAATAATTGCATTATGATACTTTTCTGCATTTGCTTTTTCAGCATCCGGGATTTCAGAAATAACAGGGTCGCCACCTCCGTTAGGAAATTTGTACATTTTCATCTTCAAGACATCAATTACTGTGTCAAAACCGGCTCCTACTGAAATTGGATATTGAGCTACAACAACTTTTTCACCAAAAGAATGCTTCATTTGGCGAATAGCTTCTTCAAAGTTTGCTTTTTCATGCTCAAGCTGGTTCATAATAAAGAAAGCAGGTTTGTGTAAACGAGTTACCTGTCTCCATGTAATTTCTGTACCTACTTCAACACCATTCTGCGCATTGATAATCATAGCAGCAGTATCGGCAACCTTAAGTGATGCTATTGCTTCACCAATAAAGTCATCAAAACCCGGAGTATCAATAATATTTATTTTTTTGCCGTTAAACTCAGAATACATTACTGTTGAAAAAACAGAAGCCTGACGTTCAAGTTCTATTTCACGGTAGTCAGATACCGAGTTTTTTTCATCTACCGATCCTCTTCGGTTTATAACACCACCTTCAAACAACATAGCTTCTGCTATGGTAGTTTTACCGGATTTAGTACCGCCTATTAGTGCGATGTTTTTGATTTCGTTTGTTTGATATACCTTCATAACCTAATTTAAAAGTTTTATACGTGTTTAATTGATTAAAATTTTCGAGTTGTAATGTTTTTTGTTGTTTTTCTCTGGTTGTCAGATGTTTATAATGCTAAAAACTAATTGCCCTGTAAAAAAGTTGCTAAAGTTATAAAAAAACTTAATGGTAAATAAAAATTCTATCAAATTTCGAAAGAAACTAAATTGTAAAAATCTTTAATTCTGGTTTTTACATCAGCCTCATTAATCTCAGTTAACCTGTCAGTGCCAAATTTTTCTACAGTAAAACTTGCCATTGCAGAAGCGTGAATAAGTGCTTTCTTCATATTTTCAAATGAAATATCCTGAGTTTTTGCAATATACCCCATAAACCCACCGGCAAATGTATCGCCCGCTCCTGTTGGGTCAACAACTGCTTTAAGCGGCATTGCTGCAGCATGAAACATTTTTCCATCGGCAAAGAGTAATGCTCCATGCTCTCCTTTTTTTACAATCAAAAACTTTGGCCCCATGGTAAGAATTTTTTCTGCTGCCAACACCAGATTGTTTTCTCCCGATAATTGTTGTGCTTCTTCATCATTTATTGTCAAAACATCAATCATTTTGAGTACTCCAAGAAGATCATCCAATGCAATGTTCATCCAGAAATTCATTGTATCCATACAAATAAGCTTCGGACGCTCCGACATTTGTTCTATAACTCTTTTTTGAATTGCAGGAGTAAGATTTCCAAGCATCAGATATTTGCTGTTTTTATAGCTATCCGGAAGAACTGGGTCAAAATCGGCAAGAACATTTAAATCTGTAACAAGTGTGTCACGGTTGTTCATGTTCTTGTGATATTTACCTGCCCAGAAGAATGTTTTGCCTTCGGGAATTACTTTTAAACCATCAGTATTGATGGAATATTTTTTTAAAAGGTCTTTATGTTGCTGTGGGAAATCTCCCCCAACAACTGAAACAAGATTAATCTCTTTAGTGTATTGACTTGCTGCAAGTCCAATGTATGTTGCTGCGCCACCAAGAATTTTTCCAGATTTTCCATAAGGCGTTTCAACCTCATCAAAGGCAACAGTGCCTACAATTAATAAACTCATAAGTGAAGTTTTTTATAGAACTAAAAAAGTGGTGCAAAGATAGTGTTTCTATATTGAAAATCAATTATTCAACAGTAACTGATTTTGCAAGATTTCTTGGTTGGTCAACATTGCAACCTCTTAGCACAGCTATGTGGTAAGACAACAGCTGAAGCGGAACAGAAGCCACTAGTGGAACAAAAATCTCATCAGTTTCAGGTATTTCAATCACATAATCTGCCATCTCTTTTACTATAGAATCACCCTCTGTAACAACGGCTATTATAACACCCTTTCTGGCTTTTACTTCCTGAATATTACTAATTACTTTGTCATATAGTCCCTTTTTAGGAGCAATAACAACAACAGGCATATTTTTATCAATAAGTGCAATAGGCCCGTGTTTCATTTCAGCGGCGGGGTAGCCTTCAGCATGAATGTATGATATTTCTTTAAGTTTTAATGCTCCTTCAAGTGCCACAGGGAAGTTGTATCCTCTTCCAAGATAAAGAAAGTTTCGAGAGTCTTTGAAAGATTCGGCTATATTGTATATGATTTTATCTTTAGAAAGAACTTGTTCAATTTTTTCAGGAATAGCTTCCATCTCGTGAGTTAACTGATAAAAACGAGATTTTGAGATAGACCCTTTTTTGTTGGCAAGCGATAATGCCAGTAATCCTAATATTGTTACTTGGGCTGTGAAAGCTTTTGTTGATGCAACACCGATTTCCGGACCTGCATGTGTATATGAGCCTGCGTGTGTAGCTCTTGGAATGGAGGAGCCAACAACATTGCATATCCCAATTATTGTAGCTCCCTTGCTTTTTGCCAGTTCAATTGCTGCAAGTGTATCTGCGGTTTCTCCTGATTGGCTTATGGCAATTACAACATCATCTTCATAAATAATAGGATTTCTATAACGAAACTCCGATGCATATTCAACTTCAACAGGAATTCTTGCCAGATCTTCTATCAGATATTCACCAACCAAACCTGCATGCCATGAGGTTCCGCAAGCAACTATAATAATTCTTCTTGCATTTATTAGCTTTTGCTCGTAATCTATTATACCGCCTAAAGAAACAATGCCTTTTGAAGCATTCAAACGACCACGCATACTGTCTTTTATGCTTTTTGGCTGCTCAAATATTTCTTTAAGCATAAAATGTGGAAACCCCCCTTTTTCAATAGCTGAAAGCTGCATTTCAAGCTTCTGTATATATGGAGTTTTTTCCTGATTCTTAATAGTTTTTATCTTTAATTCCCCATCTCTTGACATTGTTGCTACTTCTTCGTCATCAAGATAAACTACATTTTGTGTATATTCAACTATTGGAGATGCGTCGGAAGCAATGAAGAATTCTTTTTCACCAATTCCAATAACAAGTGGGCTACTTTTCTTTGCAGCAAAAAGAATGTCGGGATGTTCTTGGGATATTACCACAATTGCATATGCTCCTATTACCTGTTGCAGTGCAGTTCTTATTGCAGAGTATAAATCTTTCTTTTCATTTACCTGTATGTCTTCTATAAGATGAATAAGAACTTCAGTGTCAGTGTCGCTGGTAAATACATAACCTCTATTAATTAGCTCTTTTTTTAGCGAACCATAATTTTCGATTATTCCATTATGAATAATAGCAAGTTTTTTGGTTGGGCTATAATGTGGATGTGCATTTTGATCATTAGGCTCTCCATGTGTTGCCCACCTTGTATGAGCTATGCCTATTGTACCTGATTTATCGCTGTTTGAAACAATTCTCTCAAGGTCAGATACTTTGCCATGACTTTTATAAAGCCTAAGGCTGGAATTTAAAAGTGCTACGCCGGCACTGTCGTATCCTCTGTATTCAAGACGATGTAAGCCTTTAATTAATATGGGATAAGCTTCTCTATGTCCTATGTATCCTACAATTCCGCACATTGTATTTTAATGGGTTAGTTAAATACTGAATATGTAATTTCTATTTTCATCTTGTTTCCCGCTCTTCCCGGTCCTTTTAGGATTACCCTGTGGGCGTTCTCGGTTGGATTAGTGCTTCTAAGAATGAAATTTGTTGTCGGAAAACTTCCGCTTAAAACTGCTTGAATATGGCGAGTTATATTGAAGACATATTGTTTCTTTTCAGAATCATAATCGCCTCCGTAAATAACATTACCCAGCTGACTGTCGGGTAAAGGAAAGAAGCTGCCATCAGGAGATACTGCGAGCATTAATAATCTCGAAGGAGGGCTGAAATAATCATTTAGCATAGTTTCCTCAACGGGCAAATATAATGTAGCTTTGTTTACAGTCACAGAGCCGAAAAGATTATCAAAATCATTTAATCCCGGAATGCTAAAAGTTGTTCTTATCCCATGCAAACCTTGTAGGAAAACAAGGCTGTCTCCCATAGAGATGTCTTCATTGTTCAATTGTTGCTGAATAAAAGGCAAAGATCCCATATAGTCAAAGTTTTCAAAGTAGTTATACTTTCTGCAAAATTGATTTATTGGGAAGTCTTTTTCCAGCTTTGTGTCGGTTTCAGGGTTAGTGTAATATATTATGAGCTTTGAATAAGGATGGTGCATGTCTAAATATGCCATTCCACCCATTTGATTGTGTTCATCAACAGTGATGTAAAACCCATTTACAAATTCCAAAAAATTACTATTGTTTTCCAAAGGAGCTTGTCCGCTTTGCTCAAATATTTTTAAACCAAAGTCATCGCTAAGTCTTAATCTAATATGAGGAGTGAGGTTTTTATCTCCAACCGCAACACTGTCTTTAGGCTTGTGAATAACTCTTTTGTGGGCAAGAGCATTTGGGTTAAAGGCGATTTCTCTGTTTGAATAAATTATTGAATCTTCCGGTATTCTCTCAGATAGTTCGTAAACACTAATTGTTTGTCGAGTAAGAGTATCTCCATAAAAATCAAAATATCTTAATACAAGTACAATTGAATCAAAAATTGAAGCACTTCCAAAAGTAACATTGTTTTCATAAAGTCTTACCTCTGTATAAATGCTTGAGCGAGATTTTCCGAAGACAGGGTCGTTTATCATCCCTAATACTCCTCTGGTTATTTCATTCGTTGGAACAGAATCTTCGGGTTGCGAATAAGCAAATATTCTTAAAGTGTCTGTCATTGATATTCCTGCAGGGTTTTCGACCATATCTAGGCCTATAAGCCCGGTTTCTTCACAGGATGTGATAAGGAATGAGATTGAAAATGCTAATACAATTACAACCTTGTTTCTAAAACTTAAAAAACCCCCGAATAATCGGGGGAAATTGATCTTTTTCAAATTATTACGATTTTATAAAATGATACACAATAGAAAACACAATTTAATCAACAACGCATACCTACATTAATTATTGTAGCTATTATATTGCCATTTCTGTAACCAGTACTTCGTCATAAAAATCATTGAAAGCATCCATATAAGTGCTTTCAGGCTGATAATCCAGTACGGGTTTATTAGAAGATCTGGCATAATCTTCAACTTCACTGTTAACTTTCTCACTTCCTATAATAATTCCATCTGCATAATCAATTGCTGCTTTGGAAATATTTACAAAAGAAGGGTTTTTATATTTTTCTAATACTTTTTCATCAAACACTTTACTCTTCATTTTGTTAAAGATCTCTTTGTCTAATTTTCCGTGAAACTCATCGTCATATATAGAATAAACAACCTTTGTGTCTGTAAACATAGGATTGTCTTTCATTGCTACCTTAATATACAGAGGCATTAGGCTTGTAAACCATCCGTTGCAATGCACAAGGTCTGGCGCCCAGTTAAGTTTTTTTACAGTTTCGATAACTCCACGTGCAAAAAATATTGCTCTCTCGTCATTGTCTGCGAAATATTTTTCGTTTTTGTCGGTAAGAGTATATTTTCTTTGATAAAAATCTTCATTATCAATAAAGTAAATCTGCATTCTTGCCGATTGAATCGAAGCAACCTTAATAATGAGCGGGTGATCAGTGTCGTTAATTATCAGATTCATTCCTGATAGACGAATAACTTCATGAAGTTGGTTTCTTCTTTCATTAATGCAGCCAAACTTTGGCATAAATGTTCTGATTTCTTTTCCTCTTTCCTGAATGCCTTGCGGAAGAAATCTTCCGATCTTGCTCATTGGGGTTTCTTTTAAATAAGGTGTGATTTCTTGTTGTACGAAAAGAACTTTTGGTTTTTCCATATTCTTGAGATATTTTTTTGAAATAAAGAGACAGTAAGTAGTCTGTTAAAAGGTATGCAAAGATATAAAAAATTTCCCAGTTTTTCAAATAATACTTATAGCTTTGCCATTTTTATCTCTGAACAATACTCTTCTTAACTTGTTAAAACACTTGTTACCTATTTGAAATAGCTTGATATGAGGGTTTTTAAAAAAATATTGGAATTAAAGAATGAACTTGATTTATTATCAAATCAGGGTAAAAAAATTGGTTTTGTTCCAACAATGGGGGCATTACATCAAGGTCATATCGAGTTGGTTTTGAAATCTGTAAAAGAAAATGATGTTACAGTTGCAAGTATCTTTGTAAATCCTACCCAGTTTAATAATCCGGAAGATCTTAAAAAATATCCAAGAATGCCTGAAAAGGATATTTCCATGCTGGAAAATGCAAATTGTGATTATGTTTTTTTACCCGAATATGAAGAAGTTTATCCTCAGGAAGATAAAACTGAATATGACTTTGGTAATCTTGAGAAGGTAATGGAAGGTAAGTTTCGTCCGGGGCATTTTAAAGGTGTTGGAATGGTTGTGAAAAGACTTTTTGAAATTGTTGAGCCCGACAATGCTTACTTCGGATTAAAAGATTATCAGCAATATTTAGTTATTAAAAGTCTGGTAACTCAATTTAATATTCCGGTGAAAATTATTGGATGTGAAACAATCAGAGAGGATGACGGCTTGGCAATGAGTTCGAGAAACCTTAGGCTTTCAGCTGAACAAAGAAAACAAGCCCCTGAAATTTATAAATCTTTATGTTTTATAAAGAAACATATAAAAGATAAAAACGTTTTAGAATGGAAGAAATGGTTTCATAATCAGATTAATAAGAATAACCAACTATCAGTAGAATACATTGAAATAGCAGATGCAAATACATTAGAAGAAATATCAGAAATAAATGATTATCAGGAAATTGTATTGTGTGTCGCTGTTTTTGCAGGGGAAATAAGACTTATTGATAATATTCTTATAAATGATTAATTTTGTAGCTTCAAAACAATAATTTACATAAATGTTTTTAGACATATTAAAATCCAAAATTCATCGTGCTACTGTTACAGAAGCCAATTTGAATTATATAGGAAGCATCACTATTGATGAAGATTTGATGGATGCTTCAGGCATTGTGGAAAATGAAAAAGTTCACATTGTTAATATTAATAATGGAGAAAGAATTGAAACATACGTGATAAAAGGGGAAAGGGGCAGTGGAATGATATGTATGAACGGGCCTGCCGCAAGGAAAACTCAACCCGGAGATATAGTAATTATAATGGCTTATACTATGATTACCCCTGAAGAGGCCAAAACTTTCAAGCCAATGATTGTTTTCCCTAACGATAACAATAAAATATAATTTTAACCTTTTGATAATTGAAACAGTTTTTTAAAGATAATTATAAGGTTATCCTCTTCTTGATGTTGGGCTTGGTCATATTGTTCTTTGTTACAAAAGGCCAAGACTTGGATAAGGTTTGGAATGAATTCGCAAAAGCAAATTATTGGTGGATAATACTTTCAGCCGGAATATCACTATTTAGCCACTTTGTTAGAGCATTGCGATGGAGGCTTCTTATTCAACAGCTAGATTATAACCCTAGTGTGTCGAGGGTTTTTTATTCATTAATGACCGGCTATTTGGCCAATTTGTTTCTTCCCAGAATAGGTGAGCTATCAAGATGTATTGCTTTAAGAAGAACTGACAAAGTACCGTTTAATGAGCTTGTTGGTACAGTAATCGCTGAAAGGCTTTTTGATATTATAACTGTTATGGTTTTAATAGGAACAGTTACAATTCTTCAGTTTAGTCTATTAAAAAGTTATCTTTTCAAATACATTGTCAACCCTCTATTTGCAATGGTGGAGAATAATTACATCTTGTTAATAGTTTTAATTGTTGGAGGGCTGTTTGTTTTTGTTGCATCTGTTTTTATTATAAAAAATAAATTCAGAAAGAGTTCATCCAATTCTTTTATTGGGAAAAGCAAAAAGCAATTTTTAGGAGTTCATGAAGGTGTTTTAAGTATTGTTAAGATGAAAAAGAAATGGCTTTTTCTTTTTTATACATTGTTGCTTTGGACCCTTTATTTATTAATGGTTTATACTGCGTTTTTTGCAATAAGCTCAATGGGACATCTTGATTTATATGCAGCACTTGCAATTCTTGCGCTTGGCACTATTGGAATTGCTGTTCCGGTTCCCGGAGGTATTGGCACTTATCATTTTGTGGTAATTACCTGTCTTACTGAGCTATATGACATTTCTGTTGAGCCCGCAACGTCATTTGCCTATATTTCTCACGCATCTCAAATGCTAATAGTTATTATGGCAGGTGGATTTGCCTGGTTTAAGTTGGCAATGAAGAAAAGTGAATTGGCCAATAATGGTCTTATAAACTGATGTTTTTTATTCAGCAATTAGTTAGTTGACATATTTATTACAAGCCTTGTTGTATTGAGGCTTAATGTTTTTTATTATGGAAAATTCAAAAAAAAGCAAATTATCTTTATATCTCCCTATTATTCTTGCTGTAGTTATGGCATTAGGTGTATTGCTTGGCCTAAGCTTAAATATTGGAACATCTTCTTCTGGCAACGATAATAAATTTCGTTCAATTAGCTTTAACAAATATGATAAGCTTAATGATGTTTTGAATTATATTTATGAATCTTATGTCGATTCTATAAGCAGAGAAAGTCTTACTGAAGAAACTATTAAAACTTTTCTGAGAAACCTCGACCCACACTCTGTTTATATTCCTGCTTCAGCCTTTAAGGACATGAACGATCCTCTTATGGGTAGTTTTGAGGGTATTGGTATAGAATTTAATATGGTTAATGACACTGTCGTAGTTATTAATCCAATTTCAGGTGGTCCTAGTGAAAAGGTTGGTATTCAGGCCGGTGACAGGATAGTAAAGGTTGATGGAGAGACTATTGCCGGTGTTAAAATGAGTACGGAAGAAATCGTAGGTAAATTAAAAGGTCCGAAAGGTACAAAAGTAGAGGTTTCAGTTTTCAGGACAGGTTCAAGCGAGCTTTTTGATTACACAATTACAAGGGATAAAATCCCTTCATATAGTCTGGATATAGCTTATATGATTGATAATGAAACCGGTTATATTAAGTTAAACAGATTTTCGGCAACTACTCATCAGGAATTTATAACAGCTTTTGATAGACTCAAAAGAGAAGGGTTAGAAAAACTTATTTTGGACCTTAGAGGCAATGGTGGTGGATTTCTTGATGCTGCTATTTCACTTTCAGATGAATTCTTAAGCCCTGGAGAGTTAATTGTATATACACAAGGCAATAACCGCCCGAAGAAAATAGCAAATGCACGCAGAAACGGAAAGTTTGAAAATCAACCACTAATAATATTGCTTGATGAATGGTCGGCTTCTGCTTCAGAAATTATTGCCGGTGCAATACAAGACAACGATAGAGGTCTTGTGATTGGAAGAAGATCCTTTGGAAAAGGTCTGGTTCAGGAACAAGTTCAATTAGCTGATGGGTCGGCAATAAGGCTTACAGTTGCCAGATATTATACTCCATCAGGTAGGTCTATCCAAAGCCCATACGATAATGGATCTGACGAATATTATGATGAATTTTTTCAGAGGTTTTTAGATGGGGAGCACGAAAGTATTGACAGCATTAAGCTTAAAGATACTTTAAAGTATTTTACAAAGAAAGGGCGCGCAGTTTACGCCGGCGGTGGAATTCTTCCGGATATATTTGTTCCTTTCAACACTGAAGACAGAACTGATTTTTATAATCAGGTTTCTAACAGAGGTTTGATATACAGGTTTGCTTTTAACTATGCCGATAAGAACAGGAATATACTTAACAAATATGGAAGTGCTGCAGATTATGTAATTAAGTTTGAAATTACAAATGCCATTTATGATGAGTTTATAACATTTGCAAAGGAAAGCAAGATAAAAGTCGAAAGCGAAAAAGTTGAAAAATCGAAAAACCTAATTCAACTTCAGCTAAAAGCATACATAGGTAGAAATATTTATGGTAATGAAGCATTCTACCCGGTTTTAAATGAAAAAGACCCCGTTATAAACGAGGCCCTTAATGCATTAAAGAATGAGAATTATGCGAGAAGTTTGAGTGTTGAAGGTCTGTAATTTGAAAACATATCATTAAACCTCAATATCCTGCATAGCCTTCAGGCTAAGTTCGGCAAATTCTTCAAGCGATAATCCAATTTTTTCACACTCCAAAATGTTTTCTCTTTTTACGGAAGCAGCAAAAGCTTTTTCCTTCATTCTTTTAATTATGGATTTAGGCTTCACACTGGAGATTTTTTTATCAGGGTAAACCAAAGCGGTTGCAAATATTAGCCCGGTAATAGTTTCTCCGGCAGCCAAGGCATGATGTAGTTTTTTGCTTCGCTGTTGATTATGTGCTGCATCTTCGTTGTGAAGCATTATGGCCTCGATAATTTCTGAATCAACGCCTTTTTCTTCGAGGATTTTCACAGCTTCCATAGAGTGAGTTAATGGGTCGGCATTAGTAATTTCAACATCAATGTCGTGGAGTAAGCCTGCAATTCCCCATTTATCATTATCTTCTCCGAGCCTTTCTGCCAAAGCTCTCATTACTGCTTCGGAAGCCAGGCAGTGAGAAATCATTTTCGGGTTTTTAATGTATTCGTTTAACAATTCTAATGCTTTATTTCTTTCCATAATTTATAAATTGATTCGTTCCTACGGAACTCATTAATTAAATTATCCAATTTTTCTATATACATTTCATCCCTACGGGATTAATTATTGCAGTTTCAAACTTGCTATTCTAAGAATGTTTTGTTCCTACGGAACTTATATTATTTATTGTCTTCTTCTGGTATAAACATTTAATACCGAAGGGATTAAACATGCTTGCCTTAAAACAAATGATAGGTTTATGTTTTTATTCCCATTACACAAATATCATCTACTTGGTCCCAGTTTTCTTTCCACAAATTGATTTTATTTTCAATAATCTCTTTTTGTTCCTCTAATGTTTTGCTGAAGTTTTGAATCAATATTTCTTTCAATTGACGTGAGGAAAATTTCTCGCCAATTGGTCCTCCAAATTGATCATGTATACCGTCGGTAGATAAATAAATTAAACTTCCCGGATTAAGTGTAATAGTTTTTGTTTCAAAAGGCTTTGCTTCTTTTTTCCACTTTCCGATAGATTTAGGAGTAGCTTCAATCTGAAAATGAGAAATTTCCCCGTTTTCTTTATTAAGGATGTTAAGCGGAATTCGAGCTCCTGAATACTGCATGGAGTTATCGCTTTTGTTTATTGCACAGATGCCTATATCCATACCTTCATGAATATCCATTCCGGATTTTTCGAAAGTATCAATTACTAGCATATTTACTTTGTCAAGAATTTCGCCGGTGTTTGTTGGTTGAAATTCTGTTATAACTCTATTTAGTGCATTGCAGCAGACAACACTTAGTAACGCACCCGGAACGCCATGACCTGTGCAATCTGCAACTGCAAAGTATGTAATAATGTTGTTTTCTGAGTCTATACGTTGTTCCATCCAGTAAAAATCTCCACTAACAACCTCTTTTGGCATATATAAAATAAAAACATCGTCTAGGGTTTCCTGAAGAGCATTTTTTGATGGCAAAATTGCAAGTTGTAGTCTTTGTGCGTAGTTTATGCTATCAGACAAAGCTTTATGCTGTGCTGAAAGCTGAGAATGTTGTTTTGCAATTTGTTCATTTTTTTCCTCTACCAATGCTTTTTGTTTTTCAGCCTCATCTTTTTGATGAAGAAGTTCAACTGTTCTATCCTTAACAACCTGTTCAAGGAATCTTTTGTCTTTTTGAAGGTTGCGAATTCTCCAAAGTACTATCATCCAGCCAGAGAATAATAATACAAATACGTACATTATATACATCCACCAATTTCGCCACCATGGAGGCATAACTTTAAAACTGAAGCTTACTTCATCACTCCATACTCCTTCAGGGCTTTGTGCCCTAACTATAAAAGTATATTCTCCTTCATACAAGTTTCCATATGTTGCAAATGAATTTCTAGTAACAGGCCTCCATTCTTTGTCTTGACCTACAAGCATGTACTGATAGTTAATAAGGAAATTTCGACCTGTTTCAACCGCATTAAACTCAAATGTTATATTGTTTTGAGAATAAGTCAATACAAGATTTTTTGGCAGTTGGAAAAAAGGTGTAATTGATTCAAACTTAACATCAGCAAATTTTCTGATAAAATCTTCCAATTCGTTGTATGATAAGCTACGACCGAATTTTTTAATTTGATTCTGAGAAACTGTTATACTGTCATAATTTGGATTAAAAAATGAATGTAAAGTATGCCAGCATATCTTTTCATCATTAATTCTTACGTCTTGAATAAACAAAACCGGTTTGTCAAAGTTTTTATTAATATAAATGGGGTTAAAGCAAATAACTTTATCATCTCCGCATCCTGCCCAAATTAGTCCTTTAGTATTTTTTAGTGATTTTGGAAGTCCAATTTTCGAATAACACATTGCATTTGTGTTAACATCTTTTACTGCAAATCCGGTTTTGTTATTAAATATTTCCCATTGAGCAATATACTCCTTTCTGATAGATTCATTATCCGGTAAAAGAAGTCCTGCCGGAGTGGAATTTTCGTTTTTGTCGGAAAAAAACAAGCCACTAATTCCCATGTTTGTACCAATCCAAACAACAGATTCTTTGTCAATAACTATATCATAAACTACATTGTCGGGTAAACCATGGTTTGTGTTAAATGTTAGAAAAGTATTACCGTCATATCTGGCGATTCCTGCATCTGTCCCAAGCCAAATATTACCTCCATTATCTTGAGCAATGCATCTCACTCTATTGTGTGGTAGTCCGTCTTCTGTAGTGAAATTTATAAAAGACTTTCCATTATACACATTTACTCCGCCACCAACAGTCCCAAACCAAATATTACCTGAGTTGTCTTCAAAAATGCATTCTATTGTATTATGGGCAAGCCCATTATCTGTAGTGAAGTTTTCAAAAACACTCCCGTTATATTTACTAACACCACCTCCAAAAGAGCCAAACCAAATATTGCCGGCTTTGTCCTCAAGGATTCTCCAGATGCGATTATGCACTAATCCGTTATCAACGGTGTATGTTTTAAGTGTTTTGCCATTATATTTACAAACTCCTCCACCAAAAGTACCAAACCACAAATTCCCCTTACTGTCTTCTGCAATTCCGTAAACACTATTATTTGGCAATCCGTGTTCTGTCGTAAAAGAAGTAAAATTCTTTCCGTCAAATTTACTTACACCTCCACCAACAGTTCCAAACCAGAGGTTTCCCTTGCTGTCTTCCGTTATACTAAAGACTCTGTCGTGTATTAATCCTTGTTGTTTTGTGTATGTTGTAAATGCTCTTCCATTATATCTGCTTACACCTCCTCCAACTGTTCCAAACCAAATATTGCCATTATTATCTTCTGATATGCTTCTAATATTGTTATGTGCAAGTCCTTGTTCGGTTGTAATTGTTGTAAAAACTCCATTTTCAAAATAACTGACACCTCCACCTGCAGTGCCTATCCACACAATACCGCGGCTGTCCAGCATTATTTCTCTAACGGAATTGTGTGCCAGTCCATTAGATGTATTGTAAGTTTCAATAACAACATACTCGTTTTTATTCTTTGAATTTGGCTTAAGAAGATTAACGCCTTTGTCGGTGCCAACCCAAATATTGCCAATATTATCTTCGCAAATATTTAAAACTGCATTGTTTGCTAATCCATTATTTGTTGAGAAATTTGTAAAGTTTTTACCGTCAAACAGGCTTAGACCGTTAAATGTTCCCATCCATAAATTTCCATTTGAATCTTGAATAATATTTCTTACATCATTGTATGCTAGCCCATCGGTTGTTGTATAAATAGTAAACAAAGGTTTTTCAATGACTAAATTCTTTTTAAGAGCTGAAATATTATCTGCGGTTACGTCGAATTTGCAAGTTCCGCCATAAGTTGCAATCCAAATGTTTTGATTTTTGTCTGATGTTATAAACCATATAGTATTGTGGGGTAATCCTTGTTTATCTGTAATTGTGGTAAATGAAAATCCATCGTATAAGCTTATGCCGCCTCCATCTGTGCCAAGCCAAATATTTCCAAACTTATCTTCAAAAATGCTCCAAACAGTATTGTGAGAAAGCCCGTGGGAATTGTTATAGGTTATAAAAGATTTTCCATCGTATTTGCTAACACCACCGCCATACGTGCCAAACCAAATATTCCCGTGTCTGTCTATAAATCCACAGGAAATGCTGCTTAGAGCAAGGCCTTGTTCTGTGTTAAAGTTTGAAAAGTTATAAATGGGCTCTTTTGCAAGCGAAGTTATTTGAGCATTTGATATTATACCTTGAAAAAACAACAGAAAAAAGCATATAAAAGCTATAGTAATTTTTTTGGAGTGGAAAAGGATAAGGTAATGATTATTCATAATGACAAAACAATTACACAAAAATACAATAATATAGAGAGAAGAGTTTTATAAAATGTTAATATTTTAACCGCAAACCTTTGCGCTATTTGTCAATTGTTATTGGAATTAATTTCTTATTACCTTTGCATTGAAAACCTGAGTTTTTCCCTAAAAATCATATCAAAATGAACAACAAAAGAGTATTAGTAGCCACAGGTGGTGGAGATTGTCCCGGATTGAATGCAGTTATCAGAGCTATTGTTCTTCGAGCGGCTAGAGAAAAAAACTGGGAAGTTGTAGGCAGTATAAATGCATTTGACGGTGTGTTAAAAGAACCAAATGAAATTGTGGTTTTGGATGAAAAGAAAGTAGGCGGAGTTCATATTCGTGGAGGTACAATTATAGGAACAACCAACAAAGGAGGTCCCTTTGCGTGGCCTATTAAAAATTCTGACGGAACATGGGGAAGTGCTGATCGTTCAGACGAGATGCTTCGCAGATTGCAATACATGGGAGTTGATGCAGTTATCAATATAGGGGGAGATGGTTCGCAGCTTATTTCAAAGCAGCTTTATGAAAAAGGATTAAATATTATTGGAGTTCCTAAAACGATTGACAATGACCTTTCTGCTACCGATTTTACCTTCGGATTTCAGACTGCTGTTCAGGAAGCAACTACTGCTGTTGATAAACTTGTAACAACCGCAGCCAGTCATAATAGAGTCTTAGTGCTAGAGGTTATGGGAAGATACGCCGGTTGGATTGCACTCCATTCTGCCGTTGCAGGTGGTGCTCATGTATGTTTGATCCCGGAAATACCATATGATATAAATAAAGTAGTTGATAGAATTTATTCCAGATTTGAAAAAGGGAAAGGATTTGGTATTGTTGTAATTGCTGAGGGTGCAAAACCTATAAATGGCGAGATGTCATTTGAGCAAAGTAACGAAACCGGATATGCGAATGTTAGATTGGGAGGTGTAGCTAATAAATTAATCCATGAACTTAAAAATGCCGGTCTTGACACAGATATGCGCGAAACAGTACTTGGTCACTTGCAAAGGGGAGGTACTCCAATTGCATACGATAGAGTACTTGCAACACAATTTGGTGTAAAAGCTTTTGAGATGGTTTTGAATAAAGAATTTGGGAAAATGGTTGCTTACAGACACCCAAATATTGTTTCAGTATCTTTTGACGAAGCGATTAGTCATTATAATTTTGTAAATCCCGATTCTGATTTGGTTAAAACCGCCAGGGGAGTAGGAATTTGCATGGGCGACTAATTTGTCACTTTTGCTTCGTCAACTTGCACTACTTCCATTGTTTCTTCATTATAAATGTAAGCAACTACTTTGCAGTTTGACGCTTGCCAGGTTTGATTAAGCGTGATACTGTAATTATAAGAGAATGAATCTTCGGTGTTTACGCCGGTTTCAGTAATTTTTTCGCCCCAAGTGCTATTTATTGCTGCTCTGAGAACGTGATTATGCTCGTAATCGTCAATTATTCCCGATGGGTATGCCGGATCATTTGTTTTCTGAGCTGAAATGATTCCATTCTCAACTATGAAAGCTGCAATAAAATATGTGCCATCCAAATCTGAAAGCATATCAGCTGTTAGGCTAACGTCCAATTTACGAGATGCTGAATTATAAGTTGTTTCGATTTTTATCTTGATAGTCGGCTCATTATTTATAAGTTGGTTTAGTGCGCTTCCCCATGCAGCCGGAGATAAAACAGTACTTCCTTCATATGATGTTCTGCTAATCATTCCTGTAGGATATTGATTTACTCCAAAGTGGCTTGCAATCTCATTACCGAAAGTAGTACGATAATCATTGGCAAATTGACCAGGAACAGGTCGTGCAAAAACCCCGTTATGAATGCTTATCTCAACAATCCTGTCTCCAAATATTGCTTTTAATTGTTGAGCAGCTTGTTTGCCTTCCGGGCAATTTGGACATAAATGACCTGTAAATTCTTCAAGTAGAAATTTTTGAACAACTTTTCCGTCATCGCCATTATCTGTGGAATAGTTTGTAATATATGGAGGTTCAATAATGTCGCAAGAATTAATAATAAGAGCACTAAACAATAAAATTAGTATTGCGGATATTCTGAATAATTTCATAATCGTTGTTTTTTAGATTGCAAAAGTACGGAAAAACAATACAAGGAATTTATAAAAAAAGAAAATCAGGACTCTTTTATTTCGGTTGAGTCCTGATTTTCAGTGTTTTTAGCGTTGCTGTTTTAGTGTTTTTGTATTTTTAATGTAACTGTATGCTCATTAAAGAATACTTTAATCAGATAAATACCATTTTC
>CAZRNU010000059.1:0-17920 GCA_964601515.1 uncultured Bacteroidales bacterium
AGCTCATTATCTTTAGAAGAGAGAGTTGCTCAGCTTCTGATGATTAGAGTTCACACAGATAAAGATGCTGCATATTATAATGAAATTGAAAGACTTGTTAAAGAATATAATGTTGGTGGGTTATGCTTCTTCAGAGGTGGACCTGAAAGACAACTTAAACTAACAAACCACTTACAAAGCAAAGCTAAAACTCCAATGTTGGTTGCAATTGATGCAGAATGGGGTTTATCTATGCGACTTGACAGTACGGTTTCTTTTCCAAGACAGATGACACTTGGGGCCATAAGAAGTGAAAGACATATATATGAAATGGGACTTCTTATTGGATATCAAGCAAAAAGAATTGGAGTGCATATCAATTTTGCACCTGTAATTGACGTAAATAACAATCCTAAGAATCCGGTTATAAATTTTCGCTCTTTTGGAGAATGTCGATATAATGTTGCAAGAAAAGGCATTGCATATATGCAAGGTATGCAAGATGCCGGAATAATTGCATGTGCCAAGCATTTTCCGGGACATGGAGATACAGACTCAGATTCTCATTTCACACTTCCGGTTATTAAACATCCTTTCGATGTAATTGACTCAATACATATATATCCCTTCAGACAACTGATAGACAATGGGTTACTTTCTGTTATGGTTGCACATCTTAATATTCCTGCTCTTGATAAAAGGAAAAACTTCCCTTCTACCCTATCATATAGAATTGTGACTAATTTACTGCAAGAAGATATGGGATTTAAAGGCCTGGTAATTACAGATGCACTGGACATGAAGGGTGTAAGTGATTATGTTAAACCCGGAGAACTCGAAGTACAGGCACTTAAAGCCGGAAACGACATACTTTTATTACCTCAGGATGTAAATGCTGCTGTTAAAGCCCTTGCAGAAGCTATAACAAATGGTGATATTTCTGAAAAATACCTTGAGCAGAAAGTTAAAAAGATTCTTTATTTTAAACAATCTGTAGGATTAAATAAATATAGGCCAATGCCGGTGAGAAATCTCCACAGAGACCTTAACTCAAACAATGCTACAATTCTTAATAAAAGACTAATTCAATCAGCCATAACACTTATTAAAAATAATGATTCTATAGTTCCGATTAAGGATCTTGAAAATAATAAAATTGCCGCAGTTTCAATTGGAAGTGCAAAGGAAAATGCGTTTCAGGCAATGATTCAAAACTATTATCCGGCTGAATTATTTAGCATTGAAAAAGAAGCTAACGATGAGCAAATTAAAAATCTGGTTGCTGAACTTAAAAAGTATGATATTGTCGTAATCGCTGTTCAAAACAACAATATGGTTGTAAACAGAAGGTATGGGATTACTAACCAAACTATAAAAATTATTGACCAGATTTCTTTACAAAATAAAACCATTCTCGCACTTTTTGCTAATCCATATTCACTTGAATATTTAAGCAAAAAAACCATTGGAAACCTTCATTCAATAATAATTGCATATCAAGATGGGATTTTTTACGAGCAGGCAACAGCACAGGTAATTTTCGGAGGCATGCCGGCAAGAGGAAGATTACCGGTTTCTGTCCCTCCTTATTTCCCTGTTTACACAGGAATACAAACACCCTCAGGATTCAGAGTTAGATTTAGTTCACCCGAAAAAGTTGGCATTGATTCTGAAAAACTAAACCTTATCGACTCAATTGCAATTAATGGGATTAATCAACAAGCCTATCCCGGATGCCAGATTGCCGTGATAAAAAATGGCGTAGTTATATATAACAAGTCATTCGGACATCATACATACGAAAAAAAAAAGTCTGTCAGAAACTCAGACCTTTATGATCTTGCTTCACTCACGAAAATAGCCGCAACCACATTATCAATTATGAAATTGGTTGATGAAGGCAAAATTGACATCAACCAGGCTCTTGATTATTATTATTCCAAAATACAAGGAACTGCCTATTCAGGTATAGAAATTCGCGAAATACTGGCACATCAAGCAATGCTAAGAGCATGGATTCCATTCTATATTAACACATTAGAAAACAACAAGCCAAGTGAACGTATTTACCAAAAATATTTTTCTGAAGAATACCCAACACAAGTGGCTAAAGATTTATATATCCATAAAAACTTCAGAGATTCTATTTTCAGCATTATACTTGAAACGCCTCGCCTTGAAAGAAAAAGATATGTATATAGTGATCTTGGCTTTATAATGCTGGCTGAAATGATTGAAGTAATAGCCGGCGAAACAATTGACAGCTACGTAATGAAGAATTTTTACGCGCCATTAGGACTAGAAACATTGGGATATTTACCCCTTTCAAGATATCCATTAAACAAGATTATTCCTACAGAAAATGACACCGTTTTTCGTAAACAAATAATTCATGGTTATGTAAATGACCCTGCTGCTGCAATGCTAGGAGGAGTTTCCGGGCATGCCGGTCTTTTTGGCAATGCTATTGATGTGGCTGTTTTGATGGAAATGCTAAACAGGAAAGGCAATTATGCCGGAAGACAGTATATTAAACCTGAAACTGTAGAAGAGTTTACAAGAGTTCAATATGCCGGCAATCAAAATCGCAGAGGACTCGGATTTGACAAACCAACTATCGTCAGAAAACAACAGAGCCCTGCATGTGCAAGTTCTTCCGAGGAAAGTTTCGGTCATAGCGGTTTTACTGGAACCTATGCATGGGTTGACCCCGTTGAAAATCTTGTTTATGTTTTCCTTTCAAACAGGGTATTCCCTGATGCCACTAACAGGAAAATTAATGATTTGGATATTCGGATAAACATTCATCAAGCTATTTATGATGCTATTAATGCATCTAAATACCTTGAAAAAACAATTACACCATTATGAAGAGAAACATACTATTTTGGATAATTGCATCTGTAATTACACTTGCAAGTGCCTATTACCAAAGAGCTACAGGACCTACTCATCCATTCAGAGGAAAGGTAAATCTTTCAGGCACAGAAATAAAATTTAAGCTAATCAGGTCATTCCCAATGCCAATGAATGCACCGATTAGAGTAAATGCTGAAGACACTACAGTTACCGGATGTTTTAAATACAAAAGATATCCGAGTCATGATGAATGGACTTATGAAGATATGATTAGAAAAGATGAACAATTAATTGCTTATATACCACAACAACCACCGGCAGGAAAGGTAATGTATAAAATCACTCTAGAAAAAAAAGGAGAAGAAGTTGAATTATCAGAGAAACCATTAATAATAAGATTTAGAGGAGATGTACCCGCTTGGGCAATGATTCCTCATATTTTACTTATGTTTGCTGCAATGCTCTTCAGCATGAGAGCCGGAATTGCAGCATTGTTTAAGGAAAAGACCTTCAAATTAACACTTATAACAATCGTTTTATTTGCGCTGGGAGGATTAGTTTTCGGACCGATAGTTCAAAAATATGCCTTTGGAGATTATTGGACAGGCTGGCCATTCGGCACCGACCTAACAGACAACAAAACTGCTGTGTCATTTATTTTCTGGGTGTTTGCATTTTACAAATCATACAAAAGCCACAATCACCGAACATGGGTAATTGTGGCTTCAATAGTCTTATTGCTGATATATCTGATACCTCACAGTATGTTTGGCTCAGAGATAGATTTTAGAGAGTAGAAACTACAAACACTAAGCGCTAATCGGTATTACAACCCTTGTCCGTGGCATGATTTGTATTTTTTACCGCTTCCGCATGGACAAGGTTCATTACGACCAACTTTTTTCTCTACCCTAATTGGCTCAGTTCTTCGTCTGCCTTCAGCTATATCGCTTCGGCCTGTCTGCAACCTGCTCATATCAGTTCTTTCAGGTGATTGAGCTGCTCTAACCTGATCAGGATTCTGAATAGGCAACCTAGCTTTCACCAAAAATGCAATTATATCTTTATTAACTTTCTGAAGCATTTTTCTAAAAAGTTCAAAAGACTCAAACTTATAAATTAGCAGAGGATCTTTTTGCTCATAGGCAGCATTCTGTACCGATTGCTTTAAATCGTCCATTTCACGAAGATGTTCCTTCCATGCTTCATCAATAATAGCAAGTGTAATTCCCTTTTCAATCGATAAAGTTATCTCTCTTCCTTTGCTTTCAAAAGATTTCTTAAGATTTGCAAGTACATTAAGTGTTTTAACCCCATCTGTTACAGGAATAGCAATATTTTCATACTTTTGTCCTGATTCTTCATATACTTTATCGATAACCGGAAAAGCAGTTTCAGAAAGCATTTTAGATTTCAGGTTGTACTGCTGCAATGCTGCTCCAAATAGTTTGTCAGAAAGTTTTTCTACTTTTCCATCAAAAAATTCTCTTTCATCAAAAGGACATTCTATTCCAAAAACTCTAATGATTTCAAATTTAAACTCTTCATAATTGCCGGAGTCTTGATTCTCAATAATCGTTTGCTCGCATAAGTCGTACATCATATTTGCCAAATCAACAGCTAATCTTTCTCCAAACAGAGCATTCTTTCTCTTCTTATAGATTACTTCCCTCTGCGCATTCATAACATCATCGTATTCAAGAAGACGCTTACGAATACCGAAGTTATTCTCTTCAACTTTTTTCTGAGCTCTTTCAATAGAACGAGTAATCATAGAGTGCTGAATAACTTCACCTTCTTTATAACCCATTCTGTCCATAATTCTGGCAATTCTTTCAGAACCGAACAACCTCATAAGATCATCTTCAAGAGAAACAAAGAATTGAGAGGATCCCGGGTCGCCCTGCCTACCCGAACGTCCGCGCAACTGTCTGTCAACTCTTCTGGATTCATGTCTCTCGGTACCCAAAATTGCTAAACCACCGGCATCCTTTACTCCGGCGCCCAGCTTAATATCAGTTCCACGTCCTGCCATGTTAGTCGCAATGGTAACTGCTCCCGCTTTTCCGGCTTCGGCAACAACCTGAGCCTCACGCTGATGTTGTTTTGCATTTAAAATATTATGCTTTATTTTTCTAAGCGTAAGCATTCTGCTTAGCAGTTCGGAAATTTCAACAGAAGTAGTTCCAACAAGAACAGGTCTTCCTTCAGAGACGAGAGTACTAATTGCATCAATCGTTGCATTATACTTTTCTCTTTTGGTCCTAAAGATAAGGTCCTCCATATCCTTTCTGATAATAGGCCTGTTTGTAGGAATTACAACAACATCAAGTTTGTATATATTCCAAAATTCTCCTGCTTCGGTTTCAGCAGTACCTGTCATACCGGCGAGTTTGGAGTACATCCTAAAATAATTTTGCAACGTAATTGTTGCATATGTTTGAGTTGCTGCTTCTATCTTAACATTTTCTTTAGCTTCAATTGCTTGGTGTAAACCATCGCTATACCTCCTTCCTTCAAGTATCCTTCCTGTTTGCTCATCAACAATCTTTATACGATTATCCATAACAACATACTCAACATCTTTTTCGAACAGGGTGTATGCTTTCAAGAGTTGATTAATGGTATGAATCCTTTCTGATTTAACAGAGAAATCGTTTAATAATTCGTTTTTCTTTTGAATTTTCTCCTGTGCAGAAATATTCAGCCTTTCAAGTTCAGCAATTTCGGCACCTATATCCGGCATTATAAAAAACCTAGAATCATCACTATGGCTTGTTATAAGGTCGATTCCTTTATCAGTAAGTTCTATGACATTGTTTTTTTCTTCAATAACAAAATAAAGCTCATCATCAATTATATGCATGTGCTTATTTTGCTCTGCCATATAAAAATTTTCAGTTTTTTGAAGTATTGCCTTTATTCCGGGTTCAGAAAGAAACTTAATAAGGGCTTTATTTTTAGGCAACCCCCTGTGACATCTTAAAAGAAGCTCCCCTCCTTTTTTTTCATCAGGTTCCCCTTCTTTGGGAGTAAGTAATTTACGAGCATCGGCCAAAAGTGTGTTTATGAGATTTCTTTGAGCATTAACCAAAGTTTCTATTTTTGGCTTCATCTCAAAAAACTCGTGCTTTTCACCTTGAGGCGTAGGCCCGGAAATAATCAAAGGTGTTCTGGCATCGTCAATTAATACAGAGTCGACCTCATCAACAATTGCAAAATTATGAACCCTCTGAACAAGTTCAGAGGGATTTTTAGCCATATTGTCGCGCAAATAGTCGAAACCGAATTCATTATTTGTTCCATAAGTAATATCTGCAAGATAAGCCCTTCTCCTTTCTTCAGAGTTAGGTGTGTGCTTATCTATACAATCAACTTTCAACCCATGAAATTCGAAAATCATGCCCATCCACTCTGAGTCACGTTTTGCAAGATAATCGTTAACCGTAACAATATGCACGCCTTTTCCGGGAAGCGCATTAAGATATACCGGTAAAGTTGCAACAAGAGTTTTTCCTTCACCGGTAGCCATCTCAGCAATTTTCCCTTTATGAAGATGAATACCCCCTATAAGCTGCACATCGTAATGAACCATATCCCAGGTAATTTCATTGCCACCTGCCATCCATTTATTACGATATTTTGCTTTACCCCCTGAAATTTCAATTGAAGGACGAGTAGCTGCCAAATTTCTGTCAAAGTCAGTTGCTGTAACTTCAACAACCTCATTTTCCTTAAATCGCTTTGCAGTTTCTTTGACAACAGAAAATGCTTCAGGTAATATTTCTAAAAGAATCTCTTCAATTTTGGCAAGCTGAGTTTTTTCAAGCTCATCCACCCTATTATAAAGTTTATCCTTTTCATTAATATCCATATCAGGCTCAGCATCAATTTTCTTCCTGATAACATCAATTTCTTCTGCCTCAGACTTGATAAACTCTCTGATTTTATTTCTAAATTCTTGTGTTTTCGCCCTTAACCCATCATTATCCAAATTACTAATGCTATTATATGCAATATGAATCTTCTCGTATAATGGCTTAATTTCTTTATAATCGCGATCAGCTTTTGTTCCTACAATTTTTTTAAATATTCCAAGCATAATATATGATTTATTTTTTTCGAATTAAAAAACATCTGAAGTATAAAAACCTAAACAATGTTTATGGTATATAATCAAAACTAATAGGCAAAGTTAATGTAAATAACGAAAAACAGTTATACCTATTATATAAAAAAGAAAAAGCCGGAAAAATCCGGCTGATCTAATCGCTTATGAAATATTCCTTAATATTCATCTTCATGAAAGAAGAAATCATCCTTAGTAGGATAATCCGGCCAGATGTCTTCAATGCTTTCATACACATCTCCTTCATCTTCAATTTCCTGCAAATTCTCTATTACCTCCATTGGCGCTCCAGACCTAAGAGCAAAATCTATAAGTTCTTCCTTTGTCGCAGGCCATGGGGCATCCTCAAGTTTTGAAGCTAATTCCAGTGTCCAATACATATTAATCTGTGGTTTAAAATTTTTGCAAAAGTATGTTTTTTTAATTAACATTTACAAAAAAAATTACCTCTTTTTAGCCGGTTTTTTCATTGATTAATAACAAGATTATCACGGCTTATATAAATGTTTAATTTTCAGCTTTATACGGCTATTTCAAAAAAATCAAATTTTACCTTTATTCATATAATGCAAATCTTGAAACAATATTTTGTTTATTATGTTATAACTTTGAAATATTTATTTTCGAAAACGTTTTGTGATGAATCATACGAATCACTCTGTAACTGAAAAAATTGAAAACATAATTGCCTGTGTTAACTCTGGATCTCGAATTAATGTTGACGATGCTGTTTTTTTGCATGAAAATGCGCCAATTGGGATTTTGGCTGAGCTGGCAAATTCAATAAAACATAGAATTAATGGGCGCAATGTATATTACAACAAGAACTTTCATATTGAACCGACAAATGTTTGTGTATTTAACTGTGATTTCTGTTCTTTTTCAACTTTAGATGAAGATAAAGGCTGGAAAAAAAGTCATGTTGATATTTTAAAGATTATTGAAGAAAAAATTTCATCGGGTGCTAAAGAACTACATATTACAGGAGGGGCTAATCCATCGTACAATCTCGAATTTTATTTAAAGTTGTTCAAAAAAATTAAAAAATTATATCCATTTTTGCACATAAAGGCCTTTACAGCAGTAGAAATAGATTATATATCAAAGCTTGCAGGAGAAAGCATAGAGATAGTTTTAAGAAAACTTAAAGAAGCCGGATTAGATTCGATGCCGGGAGGAGGTGCTGAAATATTTGACGAAGAGATAAGAAGTATTATATGCAGTAAAAAGACAAAAGGCAAAAAATGGCTTGAAGTTCATGAAATAGCACATAAAATTGGTTTAAACTCAAACGCTACTATGCTTTACGGACATATTGAAAATGCCAGACATAGAATTGAACACATGGAAATGCTCAGAAATTTGCAAGATAAAACAAACGGGTTCAATGCATTCATACCATTAAAATTTAAAAACAAAAACAACAGACTATCATCAATTCCGGAAGTTCCATTAATAGATGATTTGAAAGTATTTGCTATCTCAAGAATTTTCATTGATAACATTCCTCACCTGAAAGCATACTGGCCTATGCTGGGAAAAGATATTGCAAGATTGCTTTTGCATTTCGGGGTAGACGACCTTGACGGGACTATTCAAAACACAACAAAAATATATAGTATGGCAGGAAGCCCCGAGGATAATCCGGGCATGAGTGAAGAGGATATAAAAAATATGATTATTTCATCAGGGTTTGTGCCGGTCGAAAGAGATTCACTTTACAATTTAGTTTGATAAAACTTCAACAATTACTACACAATGTTTTTTTAATACAAAACAATAATTTTAACAGACTTACTAACATTGAGGCTAAATTCAAACGGCGCATTAATAAGTTGATTTACAGTATTCATCAGAAGCATATCTCATTTTATAGCTTACTTTTAAATATTTCATATAATAAATCTTTAATATGTTTGTTTTTTTTTATATATTGCACTAAATTTTACAAATCCGCTACATTTGTTTAATATTGCCAACTTTTGTAAGCCTTGCTTAATAATCACAAATGGAAAAAACTGACAATAACCTATACAAAGAAATCCTATTGCATGCTGTAGACGGGATTATTATAGGATCTCCTGATGGCATTATTGTGGAAGTAAATATCAGTATTCAGAATATGTTAGGATATGATAGAAATGAATTAGTTGGAAAGCATATTAGTGAGATATTCCCCAAAAAAGTAATTGAAAGTAAGCCACTTCGCTTTGATTTATTAAACAAAGGAGAGGCAATTGTTACGGAAAGAGAAATTAAACGTAAGAATGGGGAAAGCATTTTCATAGAAATGCACAGCAAACAAATGCCAAATGGTGGATATCATGCATTCGTGAGAGATGTTACCAAAAGAAAGCAAACAGAGGAATTGCTTAAAGAATTTCAGAAAGCTGTTGAGAATTCATTTGATGCAATTGGCATGTCATCTCCTGAAGGGAAGCATTATTACCAGAATAAAGCATTTGATGAGCTGTTTGGTTATTCTTTTGAAGAAGTGTCAAACATCAGCCCCAAAAAGCCATTCTATGCAGACGAAAATATTCATGATGAAGTATTCAATACTATTATGAATGGTGGAGAATGGGCAGGCGAAGTTAAAATGTATGCAAAAGGTCAAAAACTACTGAATATTTATTTAAGAGCATATTCAATAAAAAATGACAATAATGAAATAATAGGATTAGTAGGTTTACATACTGACATTACTAAACGCAAACAGGCAGAACAATCATTACAATATTTTCAAAAAGTGGTTGAGTATTCTTCTGATGCAATAGGCATGTCTAATCCTGAAGGAGTTCATTATTATCAGAACAAAGCATTTGACGACCTGTTTGGGCTGTCTATTGAAGAAATTGCATCTCCTCATCCCTCTGAAACAATATATGCAAATAAAGACATCGGCAAAGCTGTTTTTAATACTGTTATCGCAGGTGGGGAATGGATTGGTGAGCTTAAAATGATTGGAAAGAACAAGAAAGAAATTGATGTTTTCCTTAGAGCATATTCCATTAAGGATGAAAGCAACAATATAATTGGTCTTGTAGGTATGCATACTGATATTACAGAAAGAAAAAGAATAGAATCGGAGCTCGATAACCATATAAGACTGTTAACTACTTTACTAGAAAGTCTCCCAATTGGCGTATTTATGGTAGAAGCAACATCGGGTAAACCTTTAGTTGCTAATGAAGCTGCAAAAGAACTCTTAGGCAGGGGGATATTACCGGATGTGAGCAAGGAAAACATCGGAGTGGTTTATAAAGCCTACAAAAGCAGCACTAATAAACCATACCCTCCTGACGAAATGCCAATAATAAGGGGCATGTACGGGTTAACCACACATATTAACGATATGATTGTTGAACGACCTGATGGCAAAAGAATATTATTGGAAGTATCCGGTTGTCCTATTTACGACAATAAAGGAAATGTTACAGCAAGTTTAGTTACCTTTATAGACATCACAGAAAAACAAAAACTCTTAGACAGTGCACAAAGAGCCGACAAATTAGAGTCGCTTGGAATATTAGCAGGAGGTATTGCACACGACTTCAATAATCTTTTAGGTGGAATTTACGGCCTAATGAATATGGCATCATCCTCAAGTAGTATTAATGAAATAAAAGAATTTCTAAACGCTTCTCTGAGCACTATGAACAGGGCTAGAGGATTAACTCAGCAGCTACTGACATTCGCCAAAGGAGGTGCTCCTCAAAGAAAAACAGAAGAATTGTTTCCATTCATAAAAGAAACTGCAGAATTTGCGCTTAGCGGGTCAAATGTTGGGATAACATTTAACTATCCTGAAAATTTATGGCCTTGCATTATTGACAGGTCTCAGATAAGTCAGGTTATTGAAAATATTATAATAAACGCTCAACAAGCTATGCCGGCCGGTGGAAATATTCAATTAACTGCACAAAATATTTCGCTGGCAAACAAGGAACACCCGGAATTGAAATCCGGAAACTATGTTAAAATTTCAATTAAAGATTCCGGTATAGGTATTCCAAAAGAAATCATTTCAAGAATTTTCGACCCTTTCTTTACAACAAAAATTAAAGGTCATGGACTAGGGCTTGCAACTTGCTATTCTATCATTAACAGGCACGGTGGGTTTATTGATGTTGATTCTGACTCAGGTCAAGGAAGTTCGTTTCATTTGTTTTTGCCGGCCTCAACAGATGAATATGCTCTTGCTTCTGATCAATCTGCAGCTATGCACAAGGGAAAAGGAACATTTCTTCTTATGGATGACCAAAAGGTTATTAGAGACACTGTTGGTGCAATGCTTAGATCTTTTGGGTATTCTGTTGTGCTTAAAAACTCAGGTGAGGACGCAATCGATTTTGTAAAAAAAGATTTATCAGAAGGGAATAAGATTACTGCTATGATTTTTGATCTGACTATACCCGGATGCATGGGAGGAAAAGATGCAATTGCTGAGATAAGAAAAATATCCAAAGAGATTCCTGTCTTTGTTGCCAGTGGCTATGCAGACGACCCTGTTATGGCAGACCCCAAAAAACACGGGTTTACGGATAGTATTTCAAAACCTTTCACAATGGCTGACCTTGCAACTGTCCTAAACAAAAACCTGGGAGAATAAACATTTTTTTATTTTTGAATGTTATATTTTGCATGGAACATGATAATGCGGAATATATAATTTTTTTTGATGGAGTCTGCAAACTATGCAATTATACGGTCAACTTTTTAATAAGACATGACAAAAAGAATTGTTTTCGCTTTGCTCCTTTGCAATGGGAGGTTTCTAAAAACATTCTTGGAAATAACTACCCAAATTCAAAAGCCCTAAACACATTAATTTATTTCGAAAATGGGATTATATACAAAGAGTCTACAGCCGTACTTAAAATATTTAATAAGCTGCCTTTCCCATTCTTTCTATTATACTCCTTTATAATTATCCCGAAATTCATTCGCAACAGCTTATACAGATATATTAGCAGAAACAGATTCAAATGGTTTGGCAAGAATAATTCATGCATGGTTCCTTCTGAAGAGATTCAAAACAAGTTTATAAATTGAATCAATAAATTTCATAATATTGCTATAAAATAACAATATAAAAATCCCATAATCAACTGTTAACTTATGGAGCAAAATGTTAGGATAGCAACATCACACGACCTGCAAGAAATTAACGAAATATATAATCAGGCAATTGATACAAGGTGCTCAACCGGAGATCATTCCCATGTTACAATTCAAGAAAGACATAATTGGTTCCAAAATCATCCCTCAGACAAATACCCTGTTGTTATTTATGAATACAAAGGAAAAGTGGCAGGTTGGATTTGTCTAAGCCCATATAGAAACGGAAGAACAGGATTTAAGCATACAGCAGAACTTAGCTACTATGTACACAATGATTATAAACAAAAAGGAATTGGAAGTATTTTATTAAAATCAATAATTGAAATTGCAAAAACACTTAATTACACAACGCTTATTGCCATGCTATTTGCTACAAATATTGCAAGTATAAAGCTTTTGGAAAAGTATCAATTTCAAAAATGGGGTTGCTTCCCCGGAATTATAGAAATTGATGGCATTTGTTACGACCATTTGTCATACGGATTAAAGATTTCGAAATAAATATTATTGAGGTTATTTTTCTCGTTTAACTATAGTAAAAACTTAATCAGAACACTATGAGAACAAAATTAAACTTACTTATGCCGGTATTTCTAGCATTTATGCTTTCATGCAGCAATGTTGAAAAAGCAGAAGTATCTGAATTATCAATAGCAGAATATGAGGAACCCTCCGACAACACTCAAAGAACAACATCAGAAGAATCTTCTATTGAAGTTGTAAAGGAAAACATCCGCAAGCTAATTAAGCAAGGCCGTATTGTTTTTGAAACCAATGATGTATCAGAAACAAAATCAAAAATAAACAGCGCAGTAGCACTTCTGGGCGGATATATCTCTGAAGATAATATTTATCTGACAGAAAACCGCATTACGCATAATGTTCAGATAAGAATAGAATCGGAAAAATTTGACGAATTGCTAAATCAAATTTCGGCAACAGCATCAAATATTGAATCAAAAACCATAAACGTTCTTGATGTTACTGAAGAGTTTATTGACACTGAAGCCAGGATAAAAACTAAAAAGGAAGTAGAGCTCAGATTCAGAGAACTTCTAAAAATGGCAAAATCTGTTGATGAAGTTTTAAGAATTGAAAGAGAGATCGGTAATGTTAGAAACGAAATTGAATCTGCAGAAGGCAGGCTCAGATACTTAAGAGACAGAGTATCTTTTAGTACCTTAAACATTGAGTATTATCAGAAGATAGCTGCGCAATTGAATTTCTTTGATAAGGTAGTTAAGGGAATAGCCCAAGGCTGGGATCTTTTGTTGTACTTTTTTATAGGACTTTCATATATCTGGCCTTTTATAATTTTACCATTGGCTGTAATATTTTTAATAAAGTACATTAGAAAAAACAGAAAAGCTAAAAAATGAGAAAACAAAAAATTCTTATCGTTATAAGTGTAATCGCAATCGCTCTTTTCTCTTGTTCAAAAACGACAAAAGAACTTAATAAAAAAGAGATTGAGTTTACTCAGGAAAAAGCCGAGTACCTCTACTCCTTTGCATTTGATTGCATAGATAAAGAATATCCGAATAAATTAGGACAAGTTTTGGGTGACGATAGCTATCTTGCGCCTCCAAGAGAGCTGCATCCGGCATTTTATGGCTGTTTCGACTGGCATTCATCTGTTCATGGGCATTGGACTCTGATTAATATCCTTAAAAAGTTTCCGTATTTCATTTATAAAGATGAAATAGTTGAAAAACTCACAAAGAATATCACTAAAGAAAACATTGAAAAAGAAATCCTTTTCTTTGATGACGAGCACAATAAAACTTTCCAGAGAACTTATGGCTGGGCATGGTTACTTAAACTTGACGAATCATTAAGAGAATGGGACGACCCAATAGCCATTGAACTTCACCAACATATTAAGCCCCTTTCTGATTTACTTGCAGCAAAATTCATTGAATTTCTTGATGTATTAAATTACCCGATTAGGGTTGGAGAACATCCAAATACTGCTTTCGGGATGTCATTTGCTTATGATTATGCAGCAAAATACAATCCTGAATTAGCTAAAAAAATTGAAGAAAAAGCAAGGGAATATTACATTCAGGACAAAAATTGCCCATTGAGCTGGGAGCCCGGCGGATTTGATTTTCTTTCTCCATGCTTGCAGGAAGCATCATTAATGCTGAAAGTATTAACGGAATATGAATTTAAAAAATGGCTTAAGGATTTTATGCCCGGATTTGAAGATAATCCGGAAAAATATCTTAGTCCGGCAATTGTAACTGATGCAAGCGATGGGAAGCTCGCTCATCTCGACGGATTAAACTTCAGCAGAGCCTGGTGCTTGTTTGAAATTGGCAATAAATTAAATAACCAAAAGATGATTAACTTAGGAGTAGAGCATTTCAACTTCAGTTATGAAAAAATGGACAGTGGAGAATATGCAGGATCGCATTGGCTGGCGTCTTTTGCAACATATTCACTAATTAAATTTGCTGAGTAATATTTGAAAAACTATTTAAGAAAAATAAAATCAACAAAATTCAATATTGGAATTGCTCTATCCGGTGCTTTTTCAATATTGTTTTTTGTTTTCTTATGTGTTATTTCATATAACATCAGAGCAACATCAGACGATTTATGGTTTTATTATAATGTTAGCACAAAAGGCTGGCTAAATGCTTTACTAGAGTTTGAGTTTAATGTAAGATGGTTTAGTTTTAGCATTTTTAATTTTATTGCTGTCATTAGCAAAGATTTCAAAACTTTTAATGATTTATTATATTGGTACTACATTGCAACTTTTATTTTACTTTATTATTCAACATTCAGACTGTTTAATACAATAAATAAAAAAAGCTCTGCTCCTATACTACCTAAGACTTACATTTTGATTTTGTCGTCTGTTTTTGTTGCAGCACTATACTTCATAACAACAAATGCAATAGAAGTTTGGTTTTGGCCAATAGCATCAACAATATACCTCTACGCTATAATATTTTTTATGCTAGGCAGTGCTGAATTGCTAAAAGGAAGAAACAATATATCATCTTATATAAAAATTGTTTTCCCATTTTTATTTCTAGGAGGAACAGCCGAAAATTTCGCCTTAGTTGCAATTTTGCTATTTCTATTTTATGAGCTATTGTATTTTATCAATTATAAAAGACTTAATAAAAAGTACATTTTAGCAGTTTTTGCAACTGCTGTCTTTCCGATTGTTAATTTTTTCAATAAGGGATTCATAAAAAGAATGAGTTTTGAAGTCAGCATGCTCGAAAGAATTCCTGAGAAATCATTTACTGATAGTATTATTTTATATTTCAACATAAACAGAATTATTTTTTTCATTGCCATATTATTAATAGTGTTTTCATTGGCAATAACATTAAGGCAAAAAGGATATAAATTAAATAATCTATTGCTTCCTGGTAGAAAAGAGATAATCGCTACTATCCTAATTTTTATAGCCGGAACATATTTGCCGCTATTTTTTGTTTTTGGGAATGCAGGTCCTTCAAGAGCATGGATTCCGATTAATTTTATAGTGTGTTTCTTATTGTTTACGACAGTTTTCATGATTGGAAACAATATTAAAACTATTACCATAAAGTATTTTCCGACTCTAACATTAAGCACATTATCATTAATTTGCATTATTATTTTTGCATCTTTCTTTATAAAACAGAAAAAGATAACAGACGCATACAGCGATGCATATGATAAAAGGATAGAATATTTACAAAACATTCAAATAAATAATATTAAGACAGATTTTATTGTTTTAGAAAGCTTGCCTGATTCCGGCATTCTATCTTCACAGGAATTATCAAAAAGAAATGATATCATAATTAATCTTACCAGTAGATATTTAGGGAAAGTAGTTGGCAAAAATGTTGTTGTATTCATAAAGAGTGAAGAAAACAAAGAATCTTTAGAAACGCCTTACTAAAAGCAACTTACATTTTAATATCTCCATATCAATATGTATCTTTGCAAATATTTTATGGGAAGAATTTTAGCAATAGATTACGGACAAAAGCGCACAGGGATAGCTGTTACAGACCCATTGCAAATTATTGCAAACGGTCTAACTACTATCCATTCAAAAGATGTTATCGAATTTCTGAAAAATTATTTTTCAAAAGAACAAGTTGACTGTATAGTTGTTGGGCAACCATTCACAATGCAAAACAAAGCATCTGATGCATCGAGATTTATTGAGCCATTTGTTAAGAGTTTAGGCAAACATTTTCCTAACATTCCTGTTAAAAGGGTAGATGAAAGATTTACTTCATCACTAGCAATGCAAAGTATGATAGATTCCGGATTAAAAAAAAAGCAGAGACAAAACAAAGAGTTGGTTGATACAATTAGTGCAACAATAATCCTGCAGTCATATATGGAACAAATGTCGAATCCAAATTTCAAACAATGATTTTACCTATAGTTGCATACGGAGATCCTGTTTTAACAACAAAAGCAAATGAGATAACTCCCGATTATCCGGAGTTAAAGCAACTAATTGCCGACATGTGGGAAACCATGTACAGCGCTGAAGGTGTTGGCCTAGCTGCTCCCCAAATTGGCAAAAGCATCAGGTTATTTATTGTTGATGCTAGTCCTTTTGCTGAAGATGAACCGGGACTGGAAAACATGAAGAAGGTTTTTATAAATCCATTAATTATTGAAAAAACAGGCGAAGACTTCATTTTTAATGAAGGATGCCTGAGTTTTCCGGGATTAAGGGAAGATATTTA
The DNA here is from genome assembly GCA_964601515.1 of uncultured Bacteroidales bacterium. Classification (GTDB taxonomy): domain Bacteria; phylum Bacteroidota; class Bacteroidia; order Bacteroidales; family UBA7960; genus PWND01. The sequence continues at coordinate 16,816 of CAZRNU010000059.1, forward strand.
TAGAAAGCCGGACATTAAAATCAGATATTTCGACGAAAACTTTAAAGAGCATATTGAAGCATTTTCCGGCATAACATCCCGCATAATTCAACATGAATACGATCATATCGAAGGCATTGTAATGATAAATAGAAGTTCAACCCTAAAAAAACAACTCATAAAAGGAAAGCTCAATAATATCATAAAAGGCAATGTAAAGGCTACATATAGAATGAGATTTGCAGCTGTAAAGAAAAAATAACGTTTTAACATGACTTTTTTAACTCATCAATTGTCTAACGGCATAAGAATAGTTCATAAGCCTACAGATTCTTTGCTTGCTCATTGCGGAATTACAATAAATGCAGGCTCAAGAGATGAGTTAATTCATGAACAAGGTTTAGCTCATTTTATTGAACACATAATATTTAAAGGGACCACAAAAAGAAAAACCCACCATGTACTTGGGTGTATGGAAAATGTTGGAGGAGAAGTAAATGCCTATACTTCGAAAGAAGACACATGCATTCATTCATCATTTATGAATCAATATTATGCAAGATTCCTCGAATTGCTTTCTGATATAATATTTAATTCAACTTTTCCTGCCAAGGAAATAGAAAAAGAGAAAGATATTGTTATTGATGAAATAAACTCATATAAAGATTCTCCTGGCGAACAGATTATTGACGACTTTGATGAATTGCTTTACAAAGATAATCCTCTGGGCAGAAATATCTTAGGAACCCCCAAAAACATTAAATCATTCAATAAAATAAAGATACAGAACTTTATTCAAGCAAATTACGCTACAGATGAAATGGTTATTTGTTCTGTGGGGAAAATTGATTTTAAAAAACTCATTTATTTAGTTGATAAGTATTTCGGGCATGTTCCTTATATAAGTAAAAAAAACAAGAGGTTGCCAATAAACAGCTACACTCCTGAAATCAAATCTATTAAGCGCAGAAACCATCAAGTTCATTGTGTAATAGGCAATAGAGCCTATAGTGCTGAAAACGATCTTAAAACTGCATTGATTCTGCTGAATAATATTTTAGCCGGGCCGGTTCTAAATTCAAGGCTAAATATGGTTTTAAGAGAAAAATACGGCCTGTGTTATACA
>CAZRNU010000060.1:0-11731 GCA_964601515.1 uncultured Bacteroidales bacterium
CCAGACGTTGAGGCGTTATAACTAGCGCATCAACATTTAGAGCTCTAGGTCCGGGTGGGGGCATGGCTCCTTTATCATTATTAGAACTTCCGAAAAATGGCAAAAGCTTCGGTAAAAAAATTATACCTGCTATCGCTATCAGAATAATTGTAATGTAAATTGGCCTGTATTTCTTTTTCATCTTTTAGTAATTACTTAATTATAACGCATTTAAGTGTTTATTGTTTGAAAATAAATATTAGACAAAATTGCGAAGAAAATAATATTTTGGGAATATATTGTTAAAAACTCAATATTCAAAAGTAAACAATAGGTTTTGTGATTGCTGTTAATTTATACTAAAAGGTGGTAAGTCAAATCTTAATTCTTTTATCAATTAGCTTTTCTTATTTGTTGAAGAGGAAATAAAATAAAAAAACTCTTTTGCAAGACAATGTTTAAAATGTTATGTCCATTTTATTTAATTTTAGCAGGTCAATTTAAAAAATGGAATATCATTGAGAGAAATAACATTTGTCTTGATTATTAACATGTTTAACTTGTTGTCTAATGCACAAAATGATACAACAAGCTATAATCTTTCCAGGCTTTCAGCAGATAATGTTATCCAACATGTTGATGAAGGCGAAATGACAGTAGTGTCAGCCAGTAGAAGTGCAAGAAAAATTGAAGAACTGCCCTTTACAATTCATGTTGTTACTGCAGAAGAGATTATTATGAATGGGTATATTACATTGGTTGATGTTTTGAAAAGCCTTCCAAATATTAAAACTTCGCAGCCCGGCTCAGGAGAACAAGGGGAAATTTTTATGATGAGGGGACTTACGGGCAACCAATATGTTAAAATTTTGGTGGATAATGTTCCTATAAAACCGATTATTATTTTAGGGACGTCAATTGAAGCACAAATTCCTATACGTCAGGCTGAAAGAATAGAAATTATTTACGGACCCTCATCTTCTGTTTACGGCGCTGATGCGGCAATTGGAGTAATAAACATCATCACAAAAAAAGCAAAATCAAATATATTTGCCAATGCTGATATGGTTATGGGGCCAAATGGCTATAATTACACAAACTTTCACGTTGGGGGTAAAGCCGGAAGAAATAAACGAATATTGGAGTATTCTTTCTTTGCAAATTATATGAAAGTCCAAAATATGGATATTTTTTCAGATACTCTTGTATTTCATCCGCTAAGCTATTTGGAGCAACATGGATTGCAGATACCTCTTGACGGTCAGATCTATCTTCCTACTCAAATTAATCAAAGCATTATTAATCAAAATAACATACCTTCAGATGTTTTTTTTCATTCAGCACCTAACTATGAAGGAAGTGTTTCTATGCCTGAAATAAACTCAATACCGGCACAAAGTAATTTGTTTGGATTTAGCTTTAAATATAAAAAATGGGACTTATCATTTCTTAATATGCAAAGAAAAACCCATAGCTCTATTGGGAAATCTCCTTTTTTTACAAATACAACAGCAATCAGTACTATCTTTCAGATTATAATAACAAGTTCTCGTTAAACTATAATTCCAATATTGGAAAAGTAAACTCAAATACTAACCTTTCTATTTCATTATATGAAATGGATAATAACTCCAGCTATGGGGTCAACTTTATTGAGGATTATATCAGATGTTACCAATACGCATATTCCTTTGATCTTTTTCTTGAAGAAGTACTTTCATATAATTACAAATTTATAGAGTTTGTTGGAGGATACTCAACCCAGGTGTCTTCTAACCTGCCCATGACAAATTACACTGAGAAACCTTTTGTTGTTGACTATGAGCTAGTTCCATCACTAGGATTGACTCTGGATACTATTAATTACGAAAGATTCGGAGTAAACCCATATGCTTTTCTTGCGACCTCAGCCTTTTTTCAGTTATATCTGAACTTAAAAAAATTTAAAGTTATTCTTGGCAGCAGATATGAGTTTAACTCGCTTTTTGAAGAGTCAATATCTAATCCCAGGATTGCAGTTTTATACTCAGTAAATAAAAATAATGGATTCAGAGTTTCCGCAGGTAAGGCATATAAACCTCCTGCCGGAAATCTTATGTTTCAATCTATCGCTTTTCCAACAAGTACGGCGGACAATCCTGATGCAATTATTTATGCTGTTGTGCCAAATACTAATTTATTGCCGGAGTACATTACATCATACGAAATAGGCTATAGAGGTGCATTTTTCGATAGAAATATTTCTGCGGATGTTGCTGTTTACTATAATACAATTGAAAACATGATAGTACCCGGTTATATTAATGCCAGTTCAATATATCCGAATGTAGCTGTATTCGGAGATAAAGAAGAACTTGCACGAACATGGGTAAATACAAGTATTGCAGAAACAAATTACTATGGAATAGATTTGGCTCTTACCATAAATAATATTTATAATCCTGCAAATGTAAAACTCAGCCTATTTGGTACATATACTTTCGGAAATGAAACACTGCCAAATGGTGAAGAAATTGACTACCTGAGAGGAATACCAAAATATATGTTTAAAATAAATATCTCAGCAAATCCTTACAGAAAATCATACATTAAACTTGAAAATACACTGATGAGCGGTTGGCATAGAAGTTTTCTCCCTGAAAAGGATTTTTATGTAAACAGTGATTATCCGCATATTCCCGGGTATTTTATTTCGGATTTGATAATTGGATATAGAATGCACACCAACTTAAATGTATTTTTGAAATTTACAAACTTAACTGGTGCAAATTATGGAGGAATCGACGGCACATCTTTAGATGTTGACCTTAGATATAATCCACAGCATGGAGCAAGCTTTAGATTTGGATTGTCTTTTATTTTGAATTAGGTTTAACATGAAGGCTAAATTTATTTTTCTGTGTTTTATAATTTTAATGCCTTTTAAAGTATTGCTATCCCAGGAAGATAAGCAAAATGAGATTTTATATTTAATAGAATTAGCCAATAATAATCTGAATGAAAATAAATTAAATCAGGCTGCGGATGAAATTAACCAGGCTATTCAATTATTGCCACTTATTACTTCAACTGAAATCAAAGCAAATGCATATTTGACTGCCGCAATAATTTATGCTCAACAAAAAGAGAATGATTTAGCGCTGGTGTTTTATTTCAATGCCGCCGACAATTTTGAAAAACTTGAAGATTCTCTCACTGTTTCTGAAATATACAACCAAATTGCTCTATTATACTTCTCTCTAGAAGCTTATAACAAAGCACTCGAATATTTTAAAAATGCCCTGAATATTCGTCCTGCTGAGAATGTCAGTTTTGATTTCGTTACTACCTCCCTTGAATACAGGGCAAATTGCTATTTTAATATCAATGATTTTTTACATGCAGAATTATTATTTAAAGAACTGCTAACTCATTTTTCTAATAAAGAAATGCATTTACATGCAATTAATACTTTACACAAACTTATTGCTTCATTGGAAAAACAGCGTAAATATGAAGCAGCAATAGAATTTCACTTGAAACTAAAGGATTTATATTTAAAACAGAACCATAAAAACAAGATAACTGAGGTTTTTAATAATATTGGGTGCAATTTTGTTTTAATAAAAAACTATGAAGATGCAAAAAATGCTTTTCTTCAAGCTGAGAAAAAGATAAGTGAAGGCGTTTATAATAAGGATTTTGAAGCTACATTATATACTAATATCGGAATTTGTTATCAAAATGTTGCCGATTACAGAAATGCTATCAGTTATTTATTAAAGGCTTTAAGAATTAAAGAGGACTTTGGGAATCATGAAGAAACAGCTGCCATTTGCAATATATTGGCATTGGTCTATTTTCGTAGTGATGACCTGTATAATGCATTGGAATATAGCATAGACGCTATAAATGAAGCAGATAAAACAAAAAATGCATACCTTCAGAGTCAATGTTATCTCACGTATTCTACAATTTTGCAGGCAACAGAGGATTATCAAAAAGCACTTGATTATTATAAAAAACACCTTTTTTTACAGGATTCCATACTCCGTAAAGAGCGTATTCATCGGGAGCAGCTTAATGAAAGAATTATGGAACTTGAAAGATTTGAAAAAGAGCTTAAACTGAAAATTGCCGAGGAGAATGTTAAGGATATTCTACTTGAACAACTAAAGCTTAAAGCTATTCAACGTGAACAGGAAAACGAAATTCTTAGAAAGGAGAAGGCACTACAGGAGTCGGAAAAAGAACGAATAGAGCAATCGCTTATTTTAGCCAGACAACAAAATGAAGCTCTCAGACGAGACCGTGAAATTCAGGTTCTTGAAAAAGAAAAAAGAATTGCAGAACAGGAGCTTAGAATTAAAGACGCACAGGAAAAAGAACAGGCGCAAGCTTATGAGCTGTTAAAAGCAGAAAAGGAAAAACAATCCCTTGAGATGCAAAAACAGGAGCTTACTCTAGAAAAGCAAGCTGAAAGAGAAAAGAGATTTGGATGGATGATGGCTCTCGCTTTGGTAATTATAGTTTTAATTGTTGTTTTCCTACTTATAACTCGCCGGAAAAACAAAACCTTGTCTTTTCAAAAAGACCAAATTGAACAAAAAAACGACATCCTACACAAACAAAAAGAAGAAATTCAGTCGCAGGCTGAACACCTCAAAGAAGCCAACACAGCACTTATTGATAAAAATGAAGAAATCGAAGTGCAGAAGCAATTGATTGAAAAGAAAAATATCAGCATTACTGCCGGAATTACCTACGCCAGCTATATACAAAATGCCGTTCTTAACAAAACAGAAATTCTTGACCGGCATTTTCCTGATAATTTTATTCTTTTTAAACCTTGTGAAATCGTAAGCGGAGATTTTTATTTCATTAAAGAAGTTAATAATCATATAGTAATTGCAGCGGCTGACTGCACCGGACACGGGGTATCAGGTGCATTCATGAGTGTATTATCGTATATGTTTTTAAATGAAGTTGTTGTCAGAAAAGAAATTACCAAGGCAAACAATATTCTAGATGAACTCAGAAAGCTAATAAAAGATGCATTGCAGCAAAAAGGCCATGATAACGAACAACGCGATGGATTAGATATAGCGGTTGTTGTAATTAACCTTGACACTCTTGTTGCCGGTTATGCAGGTGCTTATAACCCGTTGGTGATTCTTAAAAAAGACAATAAGAAGGAATTTATTAAATACGCCGGAGATCGCCAGCCTATTGGTATTTACCGCAAAGAACAACCTTTTAGCTATCAGGAATTGCAACTTCAAAAAGGCGACCAGTTTTACATTTACTCTGATGGTTATTATTCGCAATTTGGCGGTGATTCCGGCAGAACAATGAAAAGCAGCCGTATGAAAGAAGTAATTTTGTCAGTAGCTGAAAACCCGATGTGGCAACAAAAGAATACTTTAGAACAAGAATTTAATGAATGGAGAGGCTCTTCCTGGGAACAAATTGATGATGTGTTAATAATAGGAGTAAGGGTATAGAGCGGCCATTTCCCCAAAACCCGTCAGGAGTGGAATGTCTATAGGTTGAAAATGGCAAATAAAAAACGGGAATCCCATAGGAATGAAAAATAATTTGACATCATCCCTAACGCGATTAAAATCGCGAAAAGCCTAACCGGTTCATTACAAATTCATAATACCTTTGCAACAAAACCCAAAATGTTCTGTTATAAAGGCAAAAGAAAATCGATATATGAAAAACACGGAAAAAATAGAGTTTCTAAAAAAGATTGAGCTTTTTCTCGGACTTACAGATGAGGAATTTAATGCACTTACTTCTTGCATAAAACAAAGAAGCTTTGAGCCCAATGAGTTGTTGTTTAAGGAAAACTCTCCCAGAGAAAGCATATTTATAATTTATGATGGTGTAGTAGAATTGTTTAAAAGCAATACTCATGGCAGCGAGTTGAAGCTTACGCATTTCAACAAAGGCGATTTTTTGGGAGAAGGCGCATGGACAGATGATTCTCCGCATTCTACATCTGCGAGAGCATTGATTCACACCAATGTTTTCACTCTTGATAATGAAGTGTTTGAAAAAAACACTTCAGCAGCTCTGAAAATATTTTCCAATATTGCAAAGGTTATTTCAAGAAGAATGCGTTATGCAAATAACCGAATGATAAACCCTTCGGCGCAGTATGAATCGGGCAGAACAAGAATAGAGCACGATTTGTTGGGCGATAGAGATGTTCCATACGAGTATTATTACGGAGTTCAGACTCTTAGAGCGCTTGAAAACTTCAATATCAGCGGAGTAACTCTCAATTTTTTTCCACCACTAATTGATGCATTAGCTATTGTAAAAGAAGCTGCTGCTGAGGCAAACTACGATTTGGGATTGTTGAATGATATAACTAAAGATGCAATTATATACGCCTGCAGAGAAATACAAAACGGAAAGTATCATAATCATTTTGTTGTGGATATGATTCAGGGAGGTGCAGGTACATCTACAAACATGAACGCAAATGAGGTGATTGCAAATATTGCACTCGAATATCTTGGATACGAAAAAGGACAATATGAATATTGCCATCCTAACAATCACGTAAATCTCTCACAATCAACCAACGACGCCTATCCAACTGCGGTAAAAATTGCACTTATAAACTCTAACGAAAAGCTAATTGTTGTATTAAAAACTCTAATAGATTCTTTCAGGGCAAAGGCTAATGAGTTTTCTCATGTAATAAAAATGGGGCGCACTCAACTTCAGGATGCAGTACCGATGACCTTAGGTCAAGCTTTTGAAGCTTATGCTGTTACATTGTCGGAAGAAGTTGAAAGGCTTGAGCAAAACGCAAAACTGTTTTTGGAAGTAAATATGGGAGCTACTGCCATTGGCACAGGGATTAATTCTGAACCCGAGTATGCCGAGAAAGTTATGAAACACCTGAAGAGAATTTCCGGACTAAATGTTGTGCTGGCATCTAATTTGGTTGAGGCTACCCAGGATACTGGAGCTTTTGTAATGTACTCATCTGCAGTGAAAAGGCTTGCTGTAAAGCTGTCAAAAATTTCTAACGACTTAAGACTTTTATCATCAGGGCCAAGAACAGGGATTAATGAAATTAATCTTCCACCAATGCAGCCGGGTTCTTCAATTATGCCGGGTAAAGTAAATCCGGTTATTCCGGAAGTGGTTAATCAAATTGCATTCAAGGTAATCGGGAACGACCTTACTGTGACCCTCGCTGCCGAAGCAGGGCAGTTGGAACTTAATGTGTTTGAGCCAATTATAGTTCAGAGCCTTTTCGAGTCAATAGAAATGCTTAAAAATGGCATGAATACTTTAAAATATAAGTGTATTGACGGCATTACCGCTAATGAAAAGCATTGCCGTGAAATGGTTTATAACAGCATTGGCTTGGTTACTGCCTTGAATCCTTTTATAGGTTACGAAAACTCAAGCAAGATAGCAAAAGAAGCTCTGGAAACAGGAAGCAGTGTATATGATTTGGTGCTAAAGTATAAACTTCTTACCACCGAACAGCTCGACAAAATACTCGCTCCGGAAAATATGCTTAAACCGGGGAAATTGTCGTTATGAAGCTGAATAAGCTTTCACTTATTTGTTTTTAAGAATATCACGAATTTCAGCAAGAAGCTCTTCTTCTTTGGATGGAGGCGGAGGAGTTTTTGGTGCTTCAACCTGTTTCTTTTTCGCTGCATTCATGGCTTTAACAATCATAAAGATTGCAAAAGCAATAATCAAAAAGTCGAATACAACTTGTATAAAACTCCCATAGTTTAAGGTAACCGCTGCTTTTTCGGCAGTGGCTGCTTTTAAAACTACTGATAAATCAGTGAAATTAACGCCACCAACCAATAATCCTATAGGTGGCATAATAATGTCATTCACAATTGATGACACAATTTTTCCAAAGGCTGCACCGATAATTATACCGATAGCCATATCCATCACATTGCCTCGCATGGCGAATGCTTTAAATTCACTTATGATTTTCATAATTTTTTGATTTATGTAAATTGATTAACAGATGTTTTGTTGTTGGAAGTATAAAACTAATCAAAAAGATTCTATGATATGTGCTCAATTAATATTTTTAATCCAATTCCAATTAGAATTAACCCACCAATAATTTCAACTTTTTTACCTGATTTTTTATTTGCACTCTTCCCCATTAACATTCCAATCATAGCGGCTAGGAATGTTATTGCTCCGATTATTATAACCGCCAGATATATATTAACTTCTACAAAAGCTAAGCTAACTCCAACAACCAATGCATCAATGCTTGTTGCTAATCCCATGATTATTAACACACTAAGTAGTAATGGATTGGTTTTTTCGTCTTCTTCTTTTTTGAATGCATCAATAATCATTTTTATTCCCACAATGGCTAATAATCCAAATGCTACCCAATGATCTATGCTTTCAATGTAGTCGGCAACCTGAGAGCCTCCGAACCAACCAAGAAGGGGCATTAATGCTTGCAAGAATGCTAATATTATTGCAACCCTAACTCCTTGCCAAAACCTGATTGTATTCTTTAATAAGCCGGTTGAAACCGATACAGCAAAAGTATCGAACGATAATCCTATTCCAATTAGCACTATTTCTATTATTCCCATAAAAAAAAGATTTTTTCAAAACCCTAACTTAACAGATCAATATCAAACTATTATATAGATGAAAGACATTCTTATTTACAAAATCTCATCAGCATTTTCATCATCACACCAGAAACCAGAACCCGAAAAAATGGCAGGCTGTACCAAGCAGAATAAATATATGAAAAACTCCGTGCATATATGGTCTGGAGCGCCACAGATAAAAGAAAGGAGAAAAGGTATAGCTTAAGCAACCTGATAACAAAAACCACAGCGTAAGGCTTGGAGTGTTTTTTATAACTGGAACAATTGCAATTAAAATAACCCACCCCATAGCCATGTATAGAATTGCTGATAGAAGTCGCATTTTAGAAGAGTAGAACCAAACTTTAAAAACCACTCCTGCAATAGCTAATCCCCATATAATTCCAAAAATAACCCATCCAAATCCTCCTTTTAATGTTGTGAAAGTAATTGGAGTATATGTTGCAGCAATTAAAATATAAATTGACGAATGATCAAGTTTGTTGAGTTTGTATTTCAGCCTGGGGTTGTATGCCCCGTGAAACAAAGTGGAGGATGTGTAAAGCAAAATCATGCCAACACCAAAGATGCTAAATGAAACAATATGCCAAGCGTTTCCATGCAAAGCACCTCTTACGACCAATAAAACCGTTGCAGCAATTGCCAAACCTATTCCAATACCGTGAGTTACGCTATTGAATATTTCGTTGCCTTTCGTACGAGGTTTAAGCACTGAATTCATTAAAATGTTTAATAGATTATATCAAACCCATTCCCAATGCCAAAGATAGTAGTATTAGCATTATTGCAACAGTAATTTGTAAGAAATGAAGTGTTACTTTCTTCAATAGTTTGTTGCCGATATAAGCTCCTATTATTGCAGACAGTGTTGCGAATATCACTAGATATATGTTATCGATAAGACCGGTTTTTGTAAATCTGGTGGCATATACGCTTAATCTTGTAAAATCAACAAAAGTTGAAACAACAACAGCTGTGCCTATAAATGCTTCTTTAGATAATCCGGCTTTTATTAAAAATGCACTTCTTAAAGCTCCCTGATTTCCTGATAGTCCGCCAAAAAAGCCACTTAATGCACCTCCGATTGGAAGTTTGTTTTTTCCAAATTGCAGCTTATTGAAATGTGGAATTAAATCGATACTTGCAAAGATTATCAGCAATATTGAGATTATGAATTTTACGGGGAAAACAACAAACTCTTTTCCAAACATTTCGTAAGAAAACAGCGGTTTTGCATCAGGAATGTGTAAAAGCAACCATGCTCCCAAAAAAGCAGCTATCACCGCCGGTATTCCAAAGCGAAATAATGTGCCTTTATCAGCTTTCTTTCCAACCAAAATAAGTTTAAAAATATTGTTGAAGAAATGCACAACTCCTGTCAGGGCAATTGCAAGTTCTACAGGGAAGAAAATCATAAAAACAGGAGTAAGAATGGTTCCTAGTCCAAACCCTGAAAAGAACGTTAATATGGCCACTAAAAAAGCCGCAATGCAAATGATAATAATTTCCATAGCAATTGTTTTTTACAAAAATAAAAATTTATTGAAAATTGAATATTAAATCATTAAGAACTTTTTCTGTTGAATTCAATAAGAGTTCTGCCTGAGTTTATAATCAATTCAATAGCCCATTTTGTAATCACTACTGAACTAATTATTCCACTTAAACTATCCAAATAGAATAGGTTGTAATACATTCCGGCAGTAAGAGCAATAATTGCAGTGAAACTGGTAAGTCCGTCGGCAAGAACGTGAAGATAGGCTGACCTAATATTATGATCACCATGATCGTGTTTGTGATGTAATATAAAAGCGCTTACTACATTAACAATCAAGCCAATAACTGCAACAATTATTGCTTCTTCAAATTTTATTGAAACCGGTGAAATTAATCTTTCAACCGAATTAATTGCCATAAGCACTGCCACTCCCAGAAGGAAAATTGCACTTGAAAAACCCGACAGAGACAAAAGCTTTTCCTTATTGAACGAATATTTTTTAGAGTTTGAATACTTTCTGGAAACTATATAAGCAACCCATGATAAACCAAGAGCTAAAACATGTGAAGCCATATGCCAGCCATCGGCCAATAAAGCCATAGAATTTGTCCAATATCCGAAAAATATTTCTACCACCATTGTTACAGCAGTAATTATAACTACAATTCGGGTTTTGGTTTCAAACGAGTGACTGTGTTCAGATTGAATTTCTTCTAGATTATTGCCTTTTTCAGATGATTTTGTATTTGGGTTTTTCATTGTTTTATTATTATATAAGGAAAACCTCAGGTTAGCCAATTATATTAATTGTTTTCAAAATTATAAACATGATTAGATGCAGAAAGTTTGGTGACTTGAAAAATAGCTAAAAACTTACGGGATTTTATAAAATCAGAGATTCTAACTTACTTCTTAAAAATGAAATAAACTGCAAGAATTAAAAAGCAAAACCCTATTAAGTGATTTAGCTTAAACGTTTCATTTTTGAAAACAATCATTGTAAATACAGTAAATACAGTTAGTGTAATTACTTCCTGAAGTACCTTAAGCTGCCATAAATTAAATGGTCCGCCATTTTCGATATAACCGATTTTGTTTGCCGGAACCTGAAAGCAATATTCAAAAAAAGCCACACCCCAGCTAATTAGAATTATTGTAAACAAGCCCAGTGTTGCGAAGCCTTTCATGTCTTTAAACTTCAGGTGCCCATACCACGCCAATGTCATAAATACATTCGACAAAACCAAAAATGAGATTGTAGTAATTGCTTTCATCATATAATGAAGTTTTTGTAAAACAATGGTTATGAATTAAAAAATTGAAATGATAAACACAAGCCCTTTCAAAGAGCAAAATTATTTCAAAAACCAATTGTTTTGCAAACGGGTCAGTGAAAAACTCAAAGGCAGTTGAGAATAAGTGTTATTGAAGTTAAAAACGTTAAGCAACATTTATGTTGATTATATGGGAAATAATATTATATTTGTAGTACCTGATAGATTTGGCCGGTGTAATAATATTCTGACTGTTCATTGTTATCTTCTACTATCTACCTTCATGCAATAAAAACCGGCCTATTATGTTGATGATATCCTGTTACTAATTGTTTTTGTTTCTGTTTTTTTAC
>CAZRNU010000060.1:11831-17607 GCA_964601515.1 uncultured Bacteroidales bacterium
TTTTTACTGCAAATTGCTGCAGAAGCACAGTATAACGAAAATGTTATGCTGAGAGACACTTATGAAATGAAGGTTCAACAGTATACCAGAATGAGAAATGTTGGACTAGGACTTACAATTGGTGGTTCTGCATGGCTTTCTTTAGAGTAATTCGATTTTGTGTCCTATTTTTTTAAAATATAAAACTCATATGGCGCTAATTCAATACTTCCGCTTAAGGGTTGATTGTTTAATGTAATGGCATTAACCCAGTTTGTGCCTTCTAAAGATGTTGGAACAGGGTAGTTTATGTTTGAATTTCTTAAATTGACCATTATAATGATTTCGTCCTCTCCATAAGCTTTTTTAAAACATGCAACATCATTGTTTGAATAAATAGTGTTTTGGCCTATCTTAGCTGCATTAGAGCTTTTATAAAACTGAAGTATCTTCTTATATGACTCCAGCATTTCAGGATTATCGTTCCAGTTTATTGTTGAATTGGAAAAGAATGGAATATTGTTGGCAGTTCCAACTTCCTGACTGCCATAAATGAGAGGAACACCACCGGTAAATATTGTAACAACTGATGCCGCCAAAGCTCCGTCAACACCGTTAAATAAGCTTATTGGAGTTGCATCCCATGCAGATTCGTCGTGATTGGTAGTAAATCTTACCCAATGTTTGCCGGCAGCTGTGTTGTTGTATTCGTTTATGTGAGCCGTAAATATTCTATTTACAGGGTCTCCGTTAAAAACATTTTTAACTGCTCCATAGAATTGCCAGCCAAAGTTTAAATCAAAACCGGCAGTAAAATGATCGTTTCTTGTGCCTTCTGCAAAAAAGATTAGTTTTCTATCCGGTATTTCGTTTAATGATTTAATTGCTGTTTGCCAGAAATCAAAAGGAACACCATCTGCATAATCACATCTAAAACCATCTATATTTGCTTCATAAACCCAATAAGTCATAGCATCAATCATGGCTGCTCTCATATTATGATTATCATAATTTAAGTCAGCAACATCAAGCCAATTTGTTCCCGGAGGATGAACAATATTTCCATTTTCATCCTGAGTGTACCAGCTTTTGTTTTCTATCCATTCATGATCCCATGCTGTATGATTAGCTACCCAGTCCATTATAACCGCAATTCCTCTGGAATGTGCTTCGTCGGTTAAATTTCGCAAATCTTCAAGCGTTCCGAATTCAGAACCAACAGCTTTATAGTCTTTAACAGAATATGGAGAATTCACTGAATTAATCTGTCCAATTGGATGAATAGGCATAAGCCAAATTACATTTATACCCAAATCTTCAATATGGTCCATTTTGTTAATTATACCTTGAATATCACCGGTAGAACTAAATGCCCGCAAATTTACTTCATACATTATAATATCTTGAGCGTCAGGGACATCCGCAAACGGAGTTCCGTATTGTTCGTAAGGGCTATCATCAGTAATATCATCATCAACTTCCTTGTCGCATGAGATTAAGGCTATTATGATGAATAGATATAAAAAATATTTAAGGAAATGTTTCATTTGGAATTTTTTTTTCAAAAAGACAAATTTACAAAGTTGCGGGATTGCTTTGTGCTAAATAGAGTAAATTCAACTAATAAGTTATCTATAATTAGAAAGCAAAACATCTCTAGGCTTGATATAAAGCGAGAATTTTCCTCATATTATTTTAATAATAAGAAAGAGATATAAGCCAAATATGCCAAAAATAAGAAACCGGCTTCCCACCTGTCTATAATTTTCTTTTTCCCGGTAAACATTGCAATAAACAGAATCAGAGTTCCGGCTGCAAGAATATAAAACTCTAAATTATATGTAATATTAAAAGAAATAGGTTGAATTAATGAGCTTAATCCTAAAATAAAGAAAATATTAAAGATATTTGAGCCAATAATATTACCAACTGCAATATCATTATTCTTTTTTACAGCCGCAACAACACTTGTTGCCAATTCCGGCAGTGAAGTACCAATAGATATAATTGTTAAGCCAATAACCTTTTCGCTGACATTAAAAATAGTAGCAATTTTCACTGCACTGCCAACTATCATATTTCCTCCAATTATTAGCCCGCTAAGTCCAACTACAAACAGCATCAATACTTTCCAAATTGGCATGTTTTGCTTTTTTTCGACTTTCTGTTGGTTTGATTTTAATTGTTTAATCACATATAAAAGGAATAGGCAAAAAAGGAGAAGCAAAAAAGCACCATCTAACCTCGAAATAATTTGAAAGTTAGGATTAAAAAAGTCGTTTGATATTATATAAAGAACAATTAATGCAAATAATGAGATAGGAATTTCCTTCCAAACTGTACTTGATTGAACTATAAGCGGAGTAAAAAGTCCGGCAATTCCAAGAATAGCAAATAAATTAAATATATTACTTCCTAATACATTACTGATAGCTATGTCTTGATGGTTTTGGTATGAGGCTAAAACGTTTACCACCAATTCAGGCGCCGATGTGCCAAAAGAAACAATAGTCAATCCTATTGCTAAATCCGAAACATTATATTTTTTTGCAAATGATGAAGCGCTAACAACTAGCCAATCTGCGCCTTTAATAAGTAAGCCAAAGCCTATAGCAAGGAAAACAATCTGAAGTAGCATTAAGATTTGTTTATTATCGTTGATTAAAAGAACCAGCTGTTTATATCACCTCTAACAGAAGTATTTACCGCATATGCAATGATAATTGATATAATTAATCCAATTATAGCCAACAAAATATCTTTACCAACCACAAAAATAGTTTTTCTCAAGCTTTTATGATTAGATTTTCGTAAATTCATTGCAATTTCTCGCCCTCCAAGCAGGCCTAGAAAGACCCACGTTGTGCTCATAGGCACAGTGCTGTAAATAAGGTGAAAAGCCATTAAAATTGAGTATATTAAATCTACAATTGTAGCAGGTCTAACATCTGTAATATCAGCCTTGGTTGTTACAATCTGCTGTATTCTGCCTCCTTTGTTGTAGAATAGTATGCCCAAGCCGATGAAAACAAAACCTATGACAAATCCTAGCTCGATTAGACTAAGTTTACGTGGGAGGAATACTGAAATATTTGCAGCATCCTGCATTATCCAAAGGCACCACAGAGCACCGCTTGTAATCCATTGTGCAACAGTCCATGAATGATGGGGCTTACCTTTGAATTTCGTTTTAAAATATTGAGAAAGCAAAATATATATAACAAACGAAACCACAAATGCAATAAAATAGCCTCCAATACTTTTTTCTAGCACCTTATTTATTGCTCCACTTGATGTTGCAAAAGAGCTCAGGAGAAGAAAGGTAGTGGAGATTGGCATCCTCATTCTAGTAATTATAATTAAAAGAATAGGAGCTGCAATTTGAAGATACTCAAAGGAAGATGGATCCTCGTTGAAGCCTTTAGTAGCCAACCTTTTAAAGCTAATATCTCCATCAAAGAGAAAGTAGCTCAAGGTGATTGTCAAAGCAAAAAGTCCACCAATATAAAGCCACAATACCCACCACTTGCGATTTGAGTTTGAGGAAAGGAATGTGCCTATTGTTTGGATGCTATCGTTAGAAACAACAGAGAAGCCGGCAATCGCAAATCCAAACCACATTGCAATAGGAGTAATTGTGTAAACAAGTGATGCTACAACAAAAAGAACCAGAATAAAGACTAAAAAATTTGCTTCATTTTTAAAAATGTCAATAAAACCTAACTGTTTACGAAAATTACTCCTATTTATCATATCATTTGAATTATTTATTCTTTTCCAATCTTTTGTTAATTATGTTTGCCCACTTTTCAGTTACAATGAGCTCGTCTGAAAAAGAAGTATTTTCATCAGAATTAAAGAGCTCGAGTTCAACTGTGGGGTTGTTTTTGTCGAGAGGAATAAACGCTAATTTTATTTTTTCAATTGCACTTAAATTCCCTTTGTTGGTTTTAACTTTTCTGGAGATATTTTTTACCTCACAGCATCTGTATTCACTAAGCATAAGGTTTTGTATATTTTCTTTGCCATTAAATTTGTGAACAAAAAAAAGATGATTTTTATTTTCGTCAATGCCAATTGCTGAGTTTGTCAGGTAGTCAGAGATTGTTATTTTGCAATTATTATCTTTAGCAACATTAGTTATAGTTTCTTTTATTTGTTTCCCACTTTTATTTTTGTTAATACTTAGCAGTATAAATGGAAATACAAAAAGAACAGCCACTAATACGCCTATTAGTATTGTACTCATTTTGCTTGATGTTATTTCGTTAATATCCTGTAATTAATAAAGTTGATTGAAACCATGTTTTTTTCAACCTAAAAATTATAATTAAAGCTACCAGAAATATTGGAAAGGGAAAAAGATGGCCTTTCGACCATAGGAAATTAGCTTGTTTTTTAAGAAAAAATTATATTTTTTAAAATATAATATGGTGTGTTGCTCAATAAAAGGTAATAGAGCTAATGAAGTTTTAGAATTCTTTATAAGGGAACTACAACTATTGAAGTAAATGCTGCCAGTGTTTTTAGCTGTTATTGCTGTGTTTTGCAAGAATGGTTGCGGCAATAAAAGAACAACATTTGCATTAGATTTATTGGGAGGTTCATTAAAAGTATGCTCGAAACAACAGCCGCTTGTATAGGACGATCCTATCAAAATGGCAAAAACCAACAGAATCAATATTAAGCTGAAATAATTGAAAATTGATTTCATTAGCAAGCTTTTCCTGTTGATAATAGATGAGTTTATCTACTGTTAAATTATGAATTTTCTATGCAAAATCTATCATAATTGACAACAAAATTAGAGATTATTGTATTACAAATGTGGATGTTCATAAAATATTTATGGTAATAACAATATATGCTAGTGCGGAGATTAATTGCATATTCTGCATGTCCACAATCTGATTAATCTCCGCATATTTAATTAGAATAGGAGAGTTTTTCTCCGCAAATCAATTTTCAGGCAATGAATTTATGCATCAATGAATGTTATGCCTTCAAATCAAATCTATCTGCGTTCATTACTTTTACCCACGCGTTGACAAAGACATTCTTGCATTATACAACCGCAGTGTATAATACACAAGGCAAAATAATTATTTTGAAATCAAAACTCTAGCCTTGCTAACAGACCTCTTATTCACCTGAATATCCAAAAAGTATAAACCAGGAGCAACATCTGATACATTAAGAATAATTACTCCCTCTGACGTTAGGTTATAAATAGCTCTAACTGATTTTCCAAGAGTATTATATAGGCTAATATCTATATTATTCTCTCTGTTTTTGGCGCCTTCGATAAAAACTATGTTTAAAATATCTCTGGTCGGATTAGGGAATACATTAATCTTATAACCCACGTTGGTTGCAATCATAATTGAATTAATTAATGAGAAATGGGCCACTAAATCTCTATCAGATGTCGCATTAAAGCTATAATTAGGATTTATTGACACCTCATTACCGTCTTCAGTCCAATTTACAAAATCAAACCCCTCATTCGGGCTGGCAACCAGATTGACCGCAGAGCCGTGGCTGTAGTTTCCTGCACCAGTTATGGTACCGCCTTCAACGGGATTTGCAACGGCAGTAATGGTGTAAGATTGAATCGCAAAGTTTGCCACCAAATTCCGCTCCTCTGTTGCGGTGAAGCTGTATTCAGGGTTAGTTGATATCTCTGTTCCATCTTCAGTCCAGTTCACAAACTCGTAACCCTCATTCGGACCGGCAACCAGATTGACCGCAGAGCCGTGGCTGTAGTTTCCTGCACCAGTTATGGTACCGCCTTCAA
>CAZRNU010000061.1:0-17409 GCA_964601515.1 uncultured Bacteroidales bacterium
CGGAACATAGTATTGAAGATTTATAAGATTCGTAAGATTTAAGATTGATAAGATTAAAGATAATGTGACAATATGCAAATGTGATAATGTGCCAATTATTAAATACGAAATAGCAGTCGACAGACATAAGAATGTCACTAATGTCAGGATAGAGCTGTGGGCAGGCCCGGCAACCGAAGCCCATAGGGCGAGTTCAGCGAAGCTAAAACGCGGAGGCGCATGAAGCATCGTTTTGCCTTGAATTTTTGTCTTACTTTTTTTATCCAAGGAAAAAAGTAAGGAGAAAGAGAATCCGCAGCTACTCTGCAGTAAAATCTGTTCTTATACTTATATACCCCGGATATGCAATATCCTTGCTTCCAATCTTAATAAAAGGTTTTGCCTTGAATGTAATTCTACTTGTATTGCTGCTTATCCCTGTCAGATTTAATGCAAATCCCAACAATGCCGGTCCCCCTCCGGAAGAAATCACCTGCTTTAAATCAGATTTTATATCAATAGGCACAGTTACAATTGCATCATTTGGGGGCAGTACAACTTTTTTCATTGTAGAGCCTGTCATAATCTCAAAATCATCAATCATCATTATCCAGTCTATTCTGTTCATTGCTGCAGTGCTTTTGTTTGGGTTCTTTATGTCAACCATTAATGTCATTTCCATATTCAAGGGGCCTGTAGCAATAGATGTAAGCAAACCGGCAACATCCATTCTCGACAATTCAGAGATTTTAGTCTTCTCCATTACATCTATTCCATTTAAAGCTATTTTTTCAACTTTATTCACCCTGAATTCACATTTAGAAAAAGTGGAAGCTCTTTTTAATGTAATACATGATGAGAAAGTGTACACTATCACCAGAAATACTAATGCTGCTGTTTTTTTCATGCTCTTTAAAAAGTTTTAATTCTAAATTATAACTGAAAATTAATAACCATATTGTTGCTAATTCGTTTAACAGTAAAGATATTAAACATTTATAATTATTTATTTACCTTTGCAGCGATTTTGGGAAATTATGATAAATACAAACTCAAAAAACTCGCGAATTTCTTTTCTGAGAAGAATTGTTAAGACTCTAAAAATAGTGAACAGGTCAGCAATAGTGTTTAAATACCCGTTTTTGCTTTCCTTATTATTAATTTCTTCTCATCTTCATCAGGCTTTTGAAAAATCTGATGAACTTTATTTATACGACCTTAGAAGATATTTATTTGTTGAAGAGAAAGATAGGTTTCCACAGGAATATGTAGATCATATCAGCGAAAACGTTGATGTTATTTTGGCAAGATTTGGGTTTAATGGTGCGGTAATTATTGCTCAGGAAGGTCAGATATTATTCGAAAGGTATAATGGATTGGCAGATTTAAGGGATACTGCAGCGCATATAAACAGAAATACTTATTTCCAGCTTGCTTCTGTTGGGAAGCAATTTACTGCTATTGCAACTGTTATGCTTAAGGAGAGAGGATGTTTTGAGTATGACGATTTTGTTGCAGATTACATAGATAGTTTTCCATACGCAAACATTACTATTAGACACTTGCTGAATCACACTTCAGGATTGCAAAACTATATGTATTTACTCGATAAATACTGGCAGGAAGATAGATATCCCACAAATATTGACTTAGTAAATCTTTTTAATGAACATAGGCTGCCTTTAAACTTTACACCGGGCAGACGATTTGCATATTCTAATACCGGATATGCATTTCTTGCATTATTGGTTGAGCAAGTTTCCGGAATGCCCTTCTCTGATTTTATGAGGCAGGAATTATTTATTCCTTTGGGGATGAATAACACTTTTGTGTATTCTCCGAATAATTCCCGAATAGATAACAGAGCATATGGTTTTTCCAGGAGAAGCCAAAGAAATATTATTTCTGACGATATTCACGATGGAATAGCCGGAGACAAAGGGTTTTTTAGCACAGCAAGAGATCTTTTCAGGTGGGATATGGCATTAACGCACTTTTCTCCAATTTCAAAAGACGGAATGCAGGAGGCTGTTTCAAAAGCAGTTTTGAATAATGGAAGAGAAGTAAATTATGGATTTGGCTGGAGACTAAAGAAAGTTAATAATTATGATTTTGTTTATCATCATGGATGGTGGCACGGTTTCAGAACTGTTTATAAAAGAATTCCTGAGAAAGATATTGTTATAATTATTTTGAATAACACAAATTCAAACATTGGAGTAATTACCCGACATATCAACAAACTTTTACTTCCCGATTACGATAAGTCGAATGATTTAATAGTTGATAATCAAGAGTTTTAGAAATACTCTCAATCTCGGTTATCCGAATTCTACTTCTTCAGGTTAATAAAAAAAGATTGCCCTTTTCAAAAAAAATCAAAAAAAATTCACTAATTTTACATGATTATTTAATATTTTTTAAACATACTGCCATGAAAAGCATTGAAAGGTCCTATTACGTGATGATTGCGCTAATCGGGTTTCTGGTTGTTTTGGTTGGTTATATTTTTTATTTAGGTATTTTTTCCAAGATTGAAGTTTCTGAAAACACTGCAATAGGAGTTAAGGCTTCTTCGCATTTTAGTGCTGATAATATTTATACTACAAGTAACTTTATGGATGATTTCTTCTTGTCGCTAATGCTTGAAGAAGGAATTGTTACTCAAAGAGGCATAGGAGCCGGTAATCGATTAGATCCTGATTATGTTGAAGAGTATAAAGCCAGACAAAATGAACTTGCTGATTATCAGCTGATGCTTGAGCAAAGAATTGAGCAAAATGCAAGATTGAAAACTCTTTCCAAGTTAAACAACTTCAAAGCACCTGAAAGAATCCCAAGAAGCAATAGGTTTGTTATAACGCTTGAAAAAGCAAATGCATATCCTAATTTAAAAGATTATTTAGAGGCTAATAATCTTCCGGATACATTGAAAGTAATGAAGATTATCGACATTAGCAAAAAAAAGACTCTGTTGATATTATCTCTAGAGCCATTAGGTTAGTTTAAAAACCATAGTTTCTAATCCTTAACATATCTTACTGAAAACCCACAGCGTTTATCATCTATAATTTTATACACGTTTTCTTTTTTCTGAATTATATATCTTAACCAGGCATTTAAATCTCCTGCCTCTGTTGCTGTCCAAAAGTCACCTGCTCTATTGATGCTTAAAAAATCATCGTGCACTGTTTTATAGCCTGCAAACACTAAATCCAAACCACTTTCGCCTCCAATCAAAACCTTCTTAAAAGCAGCCTTAGGACCTCCAAGTATTTCTAGCATTTCATCCCATTCTTGATCTGAAGGAAGATGCCAGCCTTTCGGACAAGCTTTCATTGCAGCATCCCAAGAGTATAGTCGTCCATACTTTTCTCCATTGTTCAAATCATTATCGTAAGTCCAGCTGTTTTCAATTGGGAGATTTAGATTTTCGGCCATCCAGATTGTATTGTTAATGTTAACAGTTTTATAGGATTTGCCGCCTAATTCGAGTTTAATATTGCTTTGCTCAATCATTGGTTTGGTTTTTCTATTTTCCTAGTTAAGAGTAAAATTACACAATTTTAGAATTAAATTGAAAACTTGTCTGAATTTTTTGTGGTTTTTTGAGTGTTATAGATTAATTTGGGTTGCTGTATTTTTTAATGGCTTAATTTTTCTAATTTTGCCCTGAAATTTATTTGATTGTTAAAACAAAAATATTTTGATATGAAAAAAGCATTTGTATTTCCCGGACAGGGAGCCCAGTTTGTTGGAATGGGAAAAGACCTTTATGATAACTCATCTAAAGGACGTGAATTATTTGAAAAAGCAAATGATATACTAGGTTTCAGAATCACAGATCTTATGTTTAGTGGCACAGATGAAGATCTAAGACAAACAAAAGTTACCCAACCTGCTATTTTTCTACATTCTGTTATTTTAGCTACTACTATGGGAGAAAAATTTTCCCCTGATATGGTTGCGGGTCATTCACTTGGTGAGTTTTCTGCTCTTGTGGCTGCAAATGCATTAAGCTTTGAAGATGGCTTGGTTTTGGTTTCTAAAAGAGCAATGGCTATGCAAAAAGCATGTGAAGCGGAGCCTTCTACAATGGCTGCTATAATCGGTATTGATGATAAAATTGTTGAAGAAATTTGTGCCGGAATTCCAGAAATTGTTGTCCCTGCTAATTATAACAGCCCCGGACAGTTGGTTATTAGTGGCAGCATGAAAGGAATTGACATTGCTTGCGAGAAAATTAAAGCAGCCGGAGCAAAAAGAGCATTACCTCTTAAAGTTGGCGGAGCATTTCATTCTCCTTTAATGGAGCCTGCAAAAGTGGAGCTGGCTAAAGCTATTAATGAAACTTCATTTAGCTCACCTGTTTGTCCGGTTTATCAGAATGTAAATGCAAAAGCTGTTACTGCTCCTGAACAAATCAAACAGAATCTTATTGAGCAGCTTACGTCTCCTGTTTTATGGACTCAGATAATGAATAATATGATTGCTGATGGCGCAGGAGTATTTGTTGAAGTTGGACCGGGTACTGTTTTACAAGGTCTTGTGAAAAAAGTAAAAAGCGACATAGAAGCATATAGCGCATAAGTATTATGATTCTTACAATTGTTTTATTCGTAGCAGGTTTTATTCTGCTGATATTTGGTGCTAACTGGCTAGTTGATGGCGCTGCATCAATTGCCAGAAAATACAAGATTTCAAATATCGTAATTGGATTAACAATTGTAGCATTAGGAACATCCAGCCCGGAGCTTGTAGTAAACCTTGCTGCAAGCTTCAAGGGCTCTGCTGATATTGCGATGGGGAATATTCTTGGAAGCAATATTGCAAACATTCTTTTAATATTAGGAGTTTCTGCTCTTATTTTTCCTCTGCGAGTAAATAGCAACACTCAATGGAAAGAAATCCCTTTCAGCCTTTTGGCGGCATTGTTAATTGGAGTATCTCTTAATGATTCATTTATAGACGGAACAAAAGCTTCTTATCTATACAGAAGCGATGGCATAGTGCTTATTGCATTCTTTATCCTTTTTATGTCTTATACTTTTAGTATATCGAAACAAAAAAAAGAGGATGAGTTTCACGAAGTGAAAATATTTAAACCTTTTTTATCCTGGATAATGGTTTTGGCAGGCATTGGAGCTCTTGTTTTAGGTGGTAAATGGATTGTTGACAGTGCAGTTGAAATTGCATCATGGCTGGGCATGAGCGAGGCTGTTATTAGTCTTACAATAGTTGCGGTTGGAACATCTCTCCCTGAGTTAGCAACATGTGTAGTTGCTGCATACAAGAAAAATGCAGATATAGTAATCGGGAATGTTATTGGTTCAAATATTTTTAATGTGTTTTTTGTGTTAGGTATAAGTGCTATTATAAAGCCTATCCCATTTAACGAAGCACTCAACTTTGATATTATTGTTGGGATATTTGCTGCCTTTATTCTAATTGTATTCTTAATTACTCCTCGTAAAAATATCCTTGATAAATGGGAGGGTGGTGTTTTGTTGATGTTGTATATTGCCTATATATCTTATCTTCTAAATAGGGGGTAGGCACTTAAAAAAGCAAATCGTTTTTTATTTTCCCCGACAATAATAGTTTTTCCAAAGCCGGAGAATTCAATACTTTTTTGAAGTAAGGAAGCTGTTGAGTGTTATGAAGGTCGGAGCCTACAAAGTCAATCATTTCAGCATCAATAAGTTTCTCTGCAATTTTTTTAACCGGATGGGGGTAATATCCACTTAATGATAGTAAATTCAACTGGAAAAATACATCTCTGTTTTTTAGGTCCTCAAGTTTAGAAAAATCATCATACCAGAAAGAATACCTTTCAGGATGAGCCATGATTATCTTATAGTTATTAATTTGCATTTCAAAAATATTCTCATATAAATCAGGAGGAACCGAAAAGTATGGAACTTCCACAAGAATATAATTGTCTTTTAGGGGCATTAAATTCTTGTTTTTAAGATGCTCTTTGAATGATTCATCCAAAAGATATTCTGCGGCTGCATCAATTTCTATCTCTATATTCTCTTTTTTTAAAACTTCTCTTAATTCCGTTAATCCTTTTTGAATAATTTCCGGGTTATTCTTGTAAATGTCGGCCATTATATGAGGCGTAGTTATAACTTTTTTATAACCTAAAGAAATAAATTCGCGAATAATCTTTATGGAAGATTCGTAATCTTTAACACCATCATCAATGCCGGGAATTAGGTGAGAATGCATATCTACCATGAAAGAGGAAATATCCAGTGGATGTTTCAACTTCCCGGAGCCAAATATGTTCTTGAAGATTTTCATCTTATGATTTTTGATTAGAATAGTGTTCCTTAAACCATTTAAGAGTAATTTCTAATCCTTTTTTAATATCAACTTGAGGCTTATATGCTAAAAATTTATCTGCTTTGGAAATATCTGCAAGCGAATGTAAAACGTCACCTTCTCTTGCTTCTCTGTATATTGGGTTTATTTTAAATGCTTCTGCAGCCTCCTTAATAATATTGAATAAATCATTTATGGTTGTTCGCTCTCCGCAAGCAATGTTAAAAATATTGTTTGAACTCTCAATGTCAGCAAAAAGAGCTTTAATATTTGCCTGTACAGCATTTTCTACGAATGTGAAATCTCGCGATTGCTCTCCGTCGCCATTAATATAAGGGCTTTCATTTTTTAATAATGCATTAATAAAAAGTGGTATTGCCGCAGCATAAGGGCCGGATGGGCTTTGTCTAGGGCCGAAAATATTGAAGTACCTCAAGCCAACTACAGACATTTTGTAGTTTAATGCAAATACTTCAGCATATAATTCGTCAACTCTTTTTGAAACGGCGTATGGAGAAAGAGGGTTTCCTATATTATCTTCCTTTTTGGGCAAATGCGGACTATCGCCGTAAACACTTGAAGAGCTTGCATAAATAAATCGCTTAACATTATTTTCTTGCGATGCTTTTATTATATTTAGAAATCCTGTAACATTTGCCTCGTTTGAAGAGATAGGGTCTTTAATAGATCTTGGCACAGATCCAAGCGCAGCCTGATGTAAAATATAATCAACACCTTTGCACGACTCAAAACAAGTTTTGAAGTCTCTGATATCTCCTTCAATTAATTCGAAATTTCCAAGATTAATAAATGGTTGCAGGTTGATTTTAAAACCCGTTGAGAAGTTGTCAAGAACCCTAACCAATTTTGCATTATACTTAATTAGATACTCAACAATATGAGAACCAATAAAGCCTGCACCTCCCGTTACGAGAAAGGAGTATCTACTTAAATCTTCTTTATGGAAAGGGTTATTGTACATTTTATCTTTTTATATATTGGGTTTCGTAATACTTTTGGTATTCTCCTGATGTTACATTTTCAAGCCATACTTTATTATCTAAATACCAATCAACAGTAATCTCGAGACCTTGTTCAAAAGTAACCGATGGTTCCCAGCCCAATTCATTTTTTATTTTTGAGGCATCGATTGCATACCTTAAATCGTGCCCTGCTCTGTCTTTTATATATGTAATTAATGATTCGGAAGTTCCTGGATTTCTTCCGGTTTTTCTATCCATTATACTACATAAAAGCTTTATCAAATCAATATTTTTCCATTCATTATGACCACCAATGTTATATGTTTCTCCTATTTTCCCTTTATGGAAAATAGTATCTATAGCTTTAGCATGATCTATAACATATAACCAATCTCTAACATTCTCTCCTTTTCCATATACCGGTAGTGGTTTGTTGTTCAGGATGTTGTTGATAAAAAGAGGAATTAATTTCTCAGGAAATTGATTTGGCCCATAATTGTTTGAGCAGTTTGATACAACTACAGGAATTCCGTATGTATGGTGCCATGCTCTTACAAAATGGTCGCTCGAAGCTTTGGATGCAGAATACGGACTTCTTGGATCGTAGGCAGTATTTTCGGTAAAAAGTCCTGTGTTATCAAGTGAGCCATAAACCTCGTCAGTTGATATATGATAAAATAGTTTGCCCTTAGTGTCTTCACCCCATGTTTTTCGTGCCGCATTTAAAAGGTTAACCGTACCTATTAAATTTGTGTGAATGAATGCCATTGGGTTGGAGATTGAACGATCAACGTGCGATTCGGCCGCCAAATGTATTACACTATCAAATTTCTCTTTTTCAAACAAACTAAAAATGTCTTTTTCTGAAGAGATATCTGCCTTTATAAAATTGTAATTGGGTTTGGTTTCAATATCTGATAAATTTGCCAAATTCCCTGCATACGTGAGATTGTCGAGATTGTAGATCGAGTAATTGGGATATTTGTTTACAAAAAGCCTCACTAAATGAGATCCGATAAAACCTGCACCGCCGGTAATTAGTATTTTCCTCATTTTGTTTATTTTCTTAAAATGCCATCATTTAGGTTTTTTTCCCAAAGCCATGCTGACGAAAGCATCTCTTCAAGTGTCTTTTCAGCTTTCCATTTTAGCTTTGACATTGCTTTATCTGCATTTGCATATACTGCAGGTACGTCTCCCGGTCTTCTGGCAGAATATGAATGAGGTACTTTAATATTATTAACTTTTTCAAAAGTTTTAATAACCTCAATTACACTGAAACCTCTTCCTGTGCCAAGATTATACGTTTCAACTCTGGATTCCTGTTCTTTATTAAAAAGTCGTTGTAGCGCTGAAACGTGAGCTTTAGCTAAGTCAACAATATGAATGTAGTCTCTTATACATGTTCCATCAGGAGTTTCATAATCATTTCCAAATACTTCAAGGTTTTTTTGTTTTCCGATAGCGGTTTGAGTAATAAATGGAACAAGGTTGTTGGGCTTGCCAATAGGTAGTTCACCAATTAACCCTGATTCGTGCGCGCCAATAGGATTGAAATATCTTAGAATGATGCTTCTTAGAGGAGTAATTCTGGAAACATCTTCAATAATTTCTTCGCAAATTTGCTTGGTGTTGCTGTATGGCGAAGATGCTTTTTTTATCGGCGATTCTTCCGTAACAGGAAGTTTTTCTGGGTCGCCATAAACTGTGCATGAAGATGAAAAAACTATATTATTGCATCTTAGAATTGCAAGGCTGTCAAGTAAATTTATAAGAGCCTGCAAGTTGTTGTTATAATAAACAAGTGGAAATCTTACAGATTCTCCAACTGCTTTTAAAGCAGCAAAATGAATTACACCATCAATGTCGTTATGGCTATTAAAAAAACTGCGTAATTTACTGTGATCACAAAGATTAATTTTGTGAAAATCAGGTTTAATTCCGGTAATTTTTTCAATCTGAGTTATAACTTGTTGTCTGGAGTTAGAAAGATCATCAATTATGATAACTTCAAACCCGCTTTTTTGAAGCTCTACAACGGTGTGAGAGCCTATATAGCCGGTGCCTCCTGTAACAAGTATTTTATGAGCCATAATTATTTAAAAACTCCAGTAAGAAATATTTTTAATCTTATTTCTATAAATGCCTTTTATGTCAACTAGTATTGGTTTATCGGTATTTTTCATAAGGCTTTTAAAATAATCTTCAGTAAAATCAAGATATGGCTTGTGATTTACAGCAACAACAACAGCATCATAATCATTTGTTGGGTTTTTAACAAGCTTGAATCCGTATTCTTCTTCCACTTCATGACTGTCTGCATAGCAATCTGCAACATCAACACGTACGCCATAAGATTTTAATTCGCAAATCAAATCAACAACTTTTGAATTTCTGATATCTGTAACATTTTCCTTGAAAGTTGCTCCAAGAACAAGAACCTTTGCATTCAAAACGTTTTTGCCGGCAGCAATTAGTTTTTTAACCAATTGTTTTGCTGCATAAAAACCCATTGAGTCATTAACGAAGCGGCCTGAGTTTATTATTTGTGGGTGATATCTGAATTCTTTAGCTTTAAATACCAAGTAGTATGGGTCAACTCCGATGCAATGTCCTCCTACTAATCCGGGGAAAAATCTCAAGAAATTCCATTTCGTTCCGGCTGCTTCCAAAACATCATAAGTGTTTATACCCATTCTGTTGAAAATTATTGAAAGCTCATTCATTAATGCAATATTAACATCTCTTTGAGTATTTTCAATAATTTTTGCAGCTTCAGCAACTTTTATTGACGGAGCGCGATGAACACCTGCTGTTACTATTAGTTCATAAGTTTTTGCAATATTCTCAAGTGAAATATCGTCGCAGCCTGATACAACTTTTGTGATAGTTGTAATTGTGTGTTCCTTATCGCCGGGGTTTATTCTTTCTGGGCTAAAGCCAACCTTGAAATCCACTCCCACTTTTAATCCGGACAAATCTTCTAAAATGGGGATGCAATCTTCTTCTGTGCATCCCGGGTAAACAGTAGATTCATACACTACATAATCTCCTTTTTTTAATGCTTTGCCAACAGATCTAGATGCTGATAAAACGGGAGTTAAATCCGGCAAGTTGTGTGCGTCTATTGGCGTAGGAACGCCAATAATATGAAAATTTGCTTTTTTAAGGTCGTCAGCATTCGAAGTAAATTCAATATCACATCCTTTGAAGTCTTCAGAACTTAGCTCATTACTCGGGTCGATGTGTTGTTTCATTTTCTGAACCCTGTCGTCTTTAATGTCAAATCCTATAACCTTAATTTTTCTTGCAAATTCCAAAGCAATAGGCAAGCCGACGTATCCAAGCCCAATAACTGACAATACAGCTTCTTTTTTCAGTAGTTTTTCGTAAATATTCATTGGTTTATTCTGTGTTTAATTTTTTAAATGGTTGTTATTTGATAAGCAAATATAACAAACCGAAATTGAATTAATTTTAATTATAGTTGTTTTTTTATTAATGCTGCCTCTCTGAGTGCGTAAATCCTTTCAATTATTTCCACAACTTTTAATCCCTCAAGAGCATTGGTGGTTATTGTTGTATGCCCTTTTAATACATCAACAACGTTCTGAATAATAAAATGATGATTTGCTGCACTTCCCTTATATGGCCCATAATCGTTTGGTGGAGAACAAGGTTCTAATTCAGGCATTTCATATCCGTCTATATGGCAGTATTCGACTTCGTTCATATATTGCCCACCAATTTTGATGCTTCCTTTGCTGCCTATAACAGTTAAACTCGACTCAAGATTTTTATCCCATACAGCTGTGGAGTAGTTAATACATCCCATTCCGCCATTGATAAAATTAAAACTTACCATTCCGGAGTCTTCAAAATCTGTTGTGTTTTTATGAGTGAAATCATCAAATTTGCCCTGAACATTTTTTATATCACCAAACAACCAGTATAAAATGTCAATAAAGTGAGAAAACTGTGTAAAAAGAGTTCCTCCGTCCAGTTCCTGAGAACCCTTCCATGTATCTTTTTTGTAATAGCGCTCATCTCTGTTCCAGTAGCAATTTACCTGGACCATGTGAATATTTCCAAGAAGATTTTTTTCAATAACATCTTTTGCCCATACAGAAGGGGGGCTGTATCTGTTTTGCATCACCAGAAATATTTGCTTTGAAACCTGCAGTGATTTGTAGATTACTTGCTCACAATCATGCTTTGTAAGTGCCATCGGTTTCTCACATACTACATGAAGCCTTTTATCTAAAGCCATTAAGCTTTGTGAAGCATGGATACCATTGGGAGTGCAAATATTTACTACGTCAATATCAGTTTCTTTTTCAAGGAGCTCTTCAATTGATGAATAAAATGGAACATTAAACTTTTCAATTCCTAATTCACTAGCAGGTTTTATGTCGCAAAGTGCTGAAAGCTCAGCTTCGGGGTTGCCTATTATCATTTCAGCATGCCTCTTGCCGATATGACCGCAGCCTACTACTGCAAATTTTATTTTATCTTTCTTAACAGTCATTTTTTATTTCAGTTTTGATACTTTTCCATCTTTAAGCTGGTACTTTTCTTTGCTTTCAGAACATACTGCAATGCCATCTTCATTAAACTCTAATCTGTGTCCAAATTCACTCATCCAGCCAATTTGTTTTGAAGGATTACCTACAACTAATGCGTATGCAGGTACATCTTTTACTACAACGGCTCCTGCACCTATAAAGGCGTATTCTCCAATATCATGTCCGCAGACAACTGTTGCATTTGCGCCAATTGATGCTCCCTTTTTTACGAGAGTCTTGGCGTATTGATCTTTTCTAACTATTGCACTTCGCGGATTAACTATATTAGTGAACACCATTGAGGGGCCTAAAAAAACATCATCTTCACATACAACGCCGGTGTATATAGAAACATTATTCTGAACTTTAACATTGTTGCCCAAAACAACCCCGGGAGATATAACAACATTCTGCCCGAAATTACAATTCTCGCCTATAATACAATCAGGCATTATGTGAGTAAAATGCCAAATACGAGTTCCTTTCCCGATTTTGCACCCCGGGTCAATCACCGCAGTTTCATGTGCAAAATATTCCTTTTCGCTCATTATATTTAATTATTGATTTACAAATTCTAAAACACTCTTTGTTATATGATGAAGTTGCTCTTCATCTAGTTCGGTATGCATTGGTAAAGAAATAACTGAATTGCTCAGCATTTCTGTAATCGGGAAATCACCTTCTTTATACCTCGGGTCAATATAAGCTTTTTGCATATGCATAGGTACCGGATAATAAATCATTGCAGGTACATCTTTGCTCATAAGAAATTCCTGAAGCTTATTCCTATTAATATCTTTTGTTACTAATGTGTATTGGTGAAATACATGAGTAGAGAAAGAGCTTCTTGCAGGTGTTATAAGTTTTGGGTTATTTGCAAATGCCTTATCATAAAAGTCTGCAGCTTTTCTTCTGGCTGCAGCATAATCGTCAAGATAATTTAGCTTCACTCTCAGAATTGCTGCCTGAACACTGTCTAGGCGCGAATTTACTCCAATTGAATCGTGATAATATCTTACCTGCATCCCATGATTAACAACAATTCTAAGTTTTTCAGCAAGCTTATCATCATTTGTAAATATTGCACCACCGTCGCCATAACAACCTAGGTTTTTAGATGGGAAAAAAGATGTTGCACCTACATGTCCGATAGTTCCGGCTTTTTTCCGGCTCCCGTCTTTAAAAATGTAATCAGATCCTATTGCCTGTGCGGTATCTTCAATTACATATAAATTGTGTTCTTTCGCAATTTGCATAATTGCTTCCATGTCTGAGCATTGTCCAAACAAATGAACAGGAACAATGGCTTTGGTTTTTGGAGTAATAGCCTTTTTTAAAGCATCGGGGTCTATGTTGAAAGTGTCAGGAAATACATCAACCAGAACCGGTGTGAGACCAAGCAATGCTATTACTTCAACAGTTGCTACGAATGTAAAAGATGTAGTAATTACTTCATCACCCGGCTTTAAATCTAAGCCCATCATTGCAACCTGCAAGGCGTCTGTGCCATTGGCACAAGGGATTACGTTCCTTACTCCTAAATATTCTTCTAGTGCATTCTGGAAATTTTTAACTTCAGGGCCGTTAATAAATTGTGTAGAACGAATAACATCTATGACTGCATTGTCTATCTCTTTCTGAATCTTTTGATATTGGCTGCCAAGGTCAACCATCTGTATTTTTCTCATCCGGGAAGTGTTTTTAAATTTTTAGCCTACAAAGATAGAAAGTTTTTACTTGTCGTCATTGATATCTGATGCAAAAAACATCATTGTATAATGTAAATAAGTTCTTATTTTTGGTGACGTTATGAATTTAAGTGTGTTGTTAATTAATTTAATAAAATCGCAATGAAGCTTCTTTATAATATCTCATTAAGTTTGAATAATTTGTTGTTTAAAACTAAAGCTCTTTATAGCAAGGAAGCTAAGTTGAGAAAAATTGCATTGAGGGATATTTTTCTGAAAATGGAACTCGAAGTTTCTGATGCAAACGATGAGCAATTAATATGGTTTCATTGTAACGCTGATGAAGAGTTTGAGCAGGTTTTGCCGGTTGTTGAAAAACTAAATGAAATTTTTCCGGAAAAAAGAATTCTAGTTACAAGTAATAACTTTATTGGTAGGTCTTTTTTCTGTGGAAACGCATTTATAAATTATTTTTTCATTTTACCTGTTGATAAGATTAAGAATACGAAGATATTTTTAAATATATGGAAACCTGCAGTTGCAGTTTTTGTAAATAATACTTTTCCATATAATTATATAAATGAATTAAATGAGCAACATATTCCTATTGTTGCAATATCTTCTATTTTTAATAAAAAAAAGAATTTATTTGGGAAAACCATAGATTTGGACAGGCAACTTCTTGAGAAAATTTCGTATTTCTTTGTCCAAAATAAAGAATCTCTGAGTCTCTTAAATTCATTGGGGATAAATAATGCTATACTTAGTGGTGATACTCTGTTTGATAAGTCATATAGAAATATGGAAAATCCCAAATCACTTCCGTTAATTGAAAACTTTATTCAAGGCTCAATTGTTTTCGTATTCGGAAATATTTCAGAAAATGATAAAAACTGCATTATCTCGTTGATTAATAAGGGCTTCAATGGTATTAAATTCATTGTAGTTGGCAATGACATTGGGTTGTTGTCTTTATTAGATAGTAGAATAAATGGCAAGGCAGTAAGATTGTCTGATAACGACCATTCAGAATTTCCTGAAGCTCAGGTTTTATTGGTAGATGATACTAAGCTTCTTTCAAGCATTTATCAGTATGCCTCAATGGCGTACGTGGGAGGTGGGTTTGGAAGTGGTGTGAAAAATATTTCCGATGCAGCTGCTTTTGGTATGCCTGTTTTGTTTGGACCAAATTATAGCAATAAATTAGAAGCAATTGAACTGCTTAAGTATGGTGGTGCATTTCGCATTAACAATCCGGATGAGATAATTGCAGTTTCATACAAAATATTAAGTAATTATGAATTGCTAAAGGAGATATCTGAAGTGTCTAAAGAATATGTGAGGCTTAAAAAGGGATCTACAGATAAGATTATTACATTTTTGCAGGCACTTCTAAATACTTCAAGAGACATTGTTAGAAGAATGCAGCAGGAGCTTAATATGAATTAGAAAAAAAGCCGGTTTGATCAATTTCAAACCGGCTTTTAAGATATTTGTTTTGCAAATTATTTTGCAGCAATTTCAGACCCTTTTAATGTTGAGTAATTGATCTTAAGGGCGTTTACTTTCCTAAGTTCCTGCTTCACATCAGTTACAATACCCATTTTAGTGAATTTGTCAACTTTCATTGAAGTAATCATCATAGGCCTTTCGGCTTCAGGTCTTGATAGTCGTTCCGCTTCTATAAAAGAAGGGATGTCGTTTACAGATGCAAAAGCATCGTTCAATTGTATTTTTGGCTCAGTGCCATACATCTGAGTTTGTAAAGGAGTTCCAATATAGACGAAGCTTACAAGGGATTTCCTCTCAAGTTTTTGGATTTCACTAGCCAAAGGCATACTTACCTTGACAAATAAAGTCGTTTCACGCATAACTGTTGTTACCATGAAGAAAAACAGCAGCATAAAAATAATGTCAGGTAAAGATGCAGTGCTGATTGCTTGGCTTCTAGATCCGCCGGACTTTTTAAATCTTCCCATATTATTTTCCTCCTACATCTTTTGGTTCAGCTTCAGATATTGCCATAGGTACAGCTTGTCTTACAGCTTTGTTAAACTCCTCGTTTTTTAATTCACTGAAAGGCAATCCAAATTTCTGTCTGGATAGTTCATCCCTCAGATCATTAATAGCAGCTGCGAGTTCATTCTGAACAGTAATATACATCTCGTAAGAAGTGTTTCTGTCATTTTGCAGCGAAATAACTGCTCTCGAAACTTCAATATCCCCTATATGTTCAATATATTCCATCCTTTTTTCAGGCATGGTTTTGTCATTGTTTGGATTTGAAATGAACTCTTTTGTTCTTGCCCTGAGGTTTTTAACATCTTCAATTTGACCTTTAACCATTAGTCTGTCAAACTGGTCAACTAGCACCACCAATACATTTCTTTCCCTTACAGGAGGTGGAGGTGGTGCGTTAGGATCAATTGGTGGCGGCAATACCCTTAGAATTCCTGAGTCAATATCCATTGTTGTAGTAACAAGGAAAAATATCAGGAGTAGGAAAGCAATATCGGCCATTGACCCTGCATTAATTTCTGGACTCATTCTAGCCATAGAAGAACTCCTTTTTTATTTAAATAATTTTGAAACTTCAGTATAAACAGCTGCAACTAGTCCAAGGATAATTAATGCCATTGTAGCAATAATGCCTCCTCCAACTAGTTTAGAAACTGTTGAGCTAACTAATATAGAACCTTGAGAACCCTGGTCAATTATCATTTGGCTTCCGCCTGCAACTGCCCATGATGCCACAAGCACTACCAATAGAACAGCTAACCCTAGTAGCGTTCCTTTGGCTTTCCGAAAATCCTTTATAAAATGAATTATCGGGAAGATGATTGCTGTAAGTGCTGCAATAGCCAACAATCCGTATGTTAAATAAATCCCTACATTAATAAATATATCGTTCATAAGTCAGGATGTTTATTTTTTGTACTTAATTAAAATGTCAATGAAAGAAATAGTAGAGTCTTCCATTGTATTTACAATGCTGTCAACTTTTGAAACAATGTAATTGTAGAAAATTTGCAGAATAACAGCAACGATAAGACCGAATACTGTAGTTAAAAGAGCAACTTTAATACCTGATGCAACGATAGTTGGAGAAATGTCACCTGCAGCTGCGATAGCATCAAAAGCGCCAATCATACCGATTACAGTACCCATAAACCCAAGCATAGGAGCAATTGCGATGAAAAGAGAAATCCATGTAAGATTCATTTCTAGACGTCCCATTAACACGCTACCATAAGATACAACTGATTTTTCAACAACATCCATACCTTCGTTAACGCGGTCAAGACCTTGATAATAAATACTTGCAACAGGTCCGCGTGTATTTCTGCAAACTTCTTTAGCTGCTTCAATACCGCCCGTTTTTAATGCTTCTTCAACTGCATTAAGAAGTTTTGCAGTATTAGTGCTTGATAGATTAAGGTAAATAATCCTTTCGATACATAGACCAAGGCCAACGATCAAACAAAGCAGGATAATTCCCATAAATTCAGCACCACCCTCTACAAACTTTTCTTTAAGAATGTAATGAAATGTTGCTTCTTCTTTTTCTTCTGCAGGAGCTACAGGAGCTACAGGGGCTACAGGAGCAGCTTCTTCAGTTTCTGCAATTGAATCAT
Source organism: uncultured Bacteroidales bacterium (assembly GCA_964601515.1). Classification (GTDB taxonomy): domain Bacteria; phylum Bacteroidota; class Bacteroidia; order Bacteroidales; family UBA7960; genus PWND01. The sequence continues at coordinate 17,181 of CAZRNU010000061.1, forward strand.
TTTGGGTAACTTCAGTTTCCGTTACTTCTGCGTCACCACCAGCTATTACATTTGTTGTCATTCCAAAAGTTACAATAGCTGCAATTGTTAATAAAACAAATAATCTTTTCATAATGAATGTTTATAGGTTTTGATAAAAAAAAAAGTTTGTTCTAATTGATCTTCCAAAAAAAATTATTTCTGGCGGAGAGATTGCGATTCGAACCCACAATACCTTTTTGAGGTATAC
>CAZRNU010000062.1:0-17265 GCA_964601515.1 uncultured Bacteroidales bacterium
GAGCTTATAAATTATTTTTTGCTGCTTGAAAATGAAACACCTATGCTTAAAATGCATAAAGCAGGATATTCTCCCTTGGGCAAACCAATGTATATCGCATTTATTTCATCAGCAGAAAACATTAAAAACCTTGATAATCTTCAATTTATCAATAAAGAACTAGCTTTAAATCCTAATATAGCACTTGATAACAAGCAGAAAATGATATCTGAAGGAAGGGTGTTTGTAATGGCAACGCTTTCTATGCATTCAAACGAAGTTGGACCATCACAAGCTGCTCCAATTATGGCTTATGAACTTTTATATGACAGGTATGAAGAAGTTAAGGAGTATCTTAAAAATGTAGTATTAATGCTTATACCATGTCATAATCCTGACGGAATGGATATGACTGTAGAGCATTACAAAAAATATGTAGGAACTCAATATGAAGGAAGCTCATTGCCGGGAGTTTACCACAAATATGTTGGACACAATAACAACAGAGACTTTGTTGCACTAACTCAGGAAGACACTAAAGTAATTGCTGACATTTATAACATTCAGTGGTATCCTCAGGTTTTTGTTGAAAAACATCAGATGGGAATAACCGACCCTCGATACTTTGTTCCACCTGCTCACGACCCCATAGCTGAAAATATTGATGAAGGAATTTGGAACTGGAATTGGGTTTTTGGCTCAAATATGGCTAAATACATGACAAACAAAGGGTTAACCGGCATTACTCAGCATTACCTATTTGATGACTATTGGCCCGGCTCAACTCAAACTTGTGCATGGAAAAATGTAATCGGAATGCTTACAGAAGCTGCAAGTGTGCAATTAGCAACTCCTGTATATGTTGAAAAAAGCGAAATGAGAGTAATAGGAAAAGGTATTTCAGAGTATAAAAAAAGCATCAATATGCCTATTCCTTGGCAAGGTGGATGGTGGAGATTGTCTGATATTGTAAGATATGAAGTAGAGTCGATTTTTTCTATGCTAAAAACATCATCATTATACAAAAACGAAATTCTGACTTTTAGAAATGATTTATGTGTAAAAGAAGTAAATAAAGGATTTAATGAATCGCCATTTTTCTACATTATACCAAAAAAACAACACGATAAAGGAGAAGCAATTAACATGCTTATTCTACTTGAAAGACATGGTATTGAGATATTTACGCTTAATGAAGATGTTGTTGTGCAAGGAAGAAAATATTTTGCAGGAGATTATATAATTCCTCTTTCTCAGGCTTATCGACCATTCATCAAAGAAGTAATGGAAAAGCAGGAATTTCCTGTTAGAAGATATACCCCGGGTGGAGAAATGATAAGACCTTATGATATAACAAGCTGGTCATTACCACTTCACAGAGGTGTTGAAAGTCATGAAGTTACCCAATCACAACCATGGCTGTACGAAAAAATTATTTTTATAGATGTAACAAAAAAGTCGAAGGAGCCAAAAATACTTCAAACTGGATATTTAATATACAGTTCAACTAATAACGACAGTTATAAAATTGCATTTCAGGCACTTGCAAAAAACATAGAAGTAATAAGAACAACTGAGGATGCAACAATTGATGGAACTTTCATTCCTTCAGGCAGTTTTATTATTGAAAGAACTTCCAAGAATGCTCAACAATTTGACATTATAGCTAATTCACTCAACATCAACCCAATAACATTAAACAAAAAACCTGAAATCAAAACAATAAAGATGAAGCTTCCAAAAATTGCAATTACAGAATCATACTTTCATGATATGGATGCAGGCTGGACGAGGTTTTTGTTTGATCAATACGGAATACCTTTTACAGTAATCAGACCGGGAGAGTTTGCAGGTAAAAATCTGATAAAGCAATTTGATATTTTAATATTTCCCGACCAAAATAAAAATGCATTAATGCAAGGGAGGTGGCAATGGGGTGAAACTGTTGTAATTCCATTTTATCATCATGACTACGCCAAAGGACTGGAAAAAGCAGGGTGGCAAGAAGTATTGGAATTTGTAGAACAAGGAGGATTGGTAATTTCATGGGCACAAAGCACAGATTTATTTTTAGGATTAATGGAGCCCAAAGCCGGTCAACAATTTAATTTCCCAATTAGCAATATAGCGCAGTCACTACAAAATCAAGGGTTTAAATGTCCGGGATCTTTACTGTCGGTAAATATTAATACAAAACACCCTATTGGATGGGGCATGCCTGAAAAGCTTGGGGTGTTTCATAGGGAAAGTAATGTATTTGCAACATCTGTCCCAATATTTGATATGGATAGAAGAATTGTAGCTGCATTTCCTGAAAAACCTGAAGTACTAAGCGGGTATGCAGAAAAGATAGAATTACTGGAAAACCGACCTGCAGTCGTTTGGATTCAAAAAGGGAAAGGACAGATTGTATTATTTTCTTTTGCTCCAAATTTCAGAGGATCTACACCGGTTACAAATAAACTTATATTCAACTCTATATTAATCAACAATTAACAATTTCTCTCTTTTATAATACTTCTTGTTTGTTTATTGTTATTGTAATACATTTGCGCTGAATCTCTTTTCTTTTAAATCTTCAGGAATTTCTAATATTTATTTCTTATGGGAAACAAATTGAAATATAAAATTTTGGTGAGTTTTTTATTACTAGTATCATTGCTGGTAGTAGCAGGGACAGTTTCTATAATAGAGTTTATCAAACTAAGTAAAACAGTTACTGCCATTATAGACGACAATTATAAAACAATCGAAGCTACAAAAACTATGGCTGAATCAATTGAGCGGATTGATAGCGGAATACTTTTACATATTTTGGGTGAAAAAGAAGAAAGCATTAAAATAATTCAAGCGGCTGATATAATGTTCATTGAGTCATTTAATATTGCAAAAAACAATATTACTGAAATTAATGAAAATTACTATATAGACTCAATTACAGAAAACTATAATTTTTTTAAGTCATTGTGGGATAACAAATTAAATAAGGAAAACTTTGACGGAGATTTAAACTGGTACCACAACGAAATACATTTATCATTTTTAAGTACAAAACAAGCGATTACAAATTTGATGTATATAAATCAAAATAGCCTATACAAACATTCGACAGAATTAAAGGAAAAATCAAAAAGAGCGATAATGCCAGGTATTGTGTCAATTATTGGCGCGATTGTTTTTTTAGTAATGTTGAATTTTTTTATTACTAAACATTACATCTCACCTATTATTGAATTGTCTGAAGCTATAATAAACTTTGACAAAGACGACAAATACCTGCATTCAAATATCAATTCCAGAGATGAATTGAAAAAATTAGAAACAGACATTAACAATCTTATAATAAAGCTTCAATACAAGAATAAAATCTGATAAAGTTAGAATGAGAACTGAAGTTATATATAAGTTTCTTAGCTATGTATTATTATTTAATGCAGTATTTTTATTTATTTCAGCAGCCATTTCTTTATTCTATAATGAGACATCTGCATACCCATTGATGTTTAGTGGATTGATTTGTATTATTTTCTGTGCACTACCTTTTATTTTTGTTGACAATATTGATGACATAAACTTTAATGAAGGTATTGGGATTGTGGTAATTGGGTGGTTTTCAACTTGCCTTATCGGTATGTTACCATACCTTATGTGGGGAGGAGAATTCTCATTAATAAATGCTTGGTTTGAAAGTGTTTCAGGTTACACAACAACCGGTTCATCTATTCTCAACAATATTGAAGGACTTCCCAAGGGTCTTCTTTTTTGGAGATCATCAACACACTGGATTGGAGGAGTTGGTGTTATCATTTTTGTACTATTAATATTGCCGCATGCAACAAGTTCTCGACTTACATTAATAAATACTGAAATAAACGAATTATCTAAAGCAAATTTTAAATTTAGGGCGAAAAAAATAATTCAGGTATTAGTAATTGTTTATGTTGGGTTAACTCTATTACAAACAGTTGCTTTAATTATTGCCGGAATGGATGCTTTTGATGCAATAAATCATTCATTTGCGACTATTGCAACAGGAGGATTTTCTACAAAAAACTCAAGTCTGGCATACTTCAACAGTGAAATTATTGACTACATTGTTATTGGCTTTATGATTCTTGCAGGAATTCATTTTGGATTATTATTTGGAACTTTCACAGGAAGACGCGAAAATATATTTAAATCTAAAGTAGTTAGAATATTTCTATTTATATTGTTTCTGGGAGTTATACTCGTTTCCTTAAAGTTATATTTTTCCGGAACTTACAACTTTGTTGATTCCATTAGATATGGTGCTTTTCAAGTAATCTCTCTTGGCACAACCACCGGATTTGCTAATGCCGACAGCTCTGCATGGCCACCATTTACACACATTATTTTGATATATTTTACAATTCAATGCGCCATGATGGGGTCAACTTCAGGCGGTTTGAAGTTTGATCGTGTATATTTATTTTTTAAGTCATTAAAAAAACATTTAACATTAATAAAACATCCAAAGGCTGTTGTATCATTTAAAATGAATAACATTCATATTAGCGATCAACTGGAATCAATGACATTAGTTTTTATTATACTTTATATATTCAGTTTTTTTGCAACAACTATAATTCTGACTTTTTTTAATGTTGATTTATATACAGCTTTTTCCGCTTCAATAGCAACAATTGGTAATGTAGGGCCAGGATTTGGAGATGTTAGTTCACTGTCAAATTACTCAGGCATACCAACAGGAGGAAAATTCGTTTTAACAATTAATATGTTATTAGGCAGATTAGAGATCTTTAACATTATAGCTTTTATTCTAATGAAGAAAGGAAATTTCTAAAAAGCTAAACTAGTTTAATCCAGCTTACTTTACGGTCAAACTCATAACCAATTTTGGAAAGCATTTTCTTTGTTTGAACATTCTGTGATTCGATATTAACAAAGGCAGGTCTTCCTGACTTTATTCTTTCAGTAGTTAATTGTCTTAATATGTTTTCCCCAATCCCCTGCCCTCTGTATTGCTGAAGAATATTCAAAAATCCAAGGGAACTATCGTCGTGAGTAAGAGCCCAACCCACTAATTCTCCATCAACAAAATATCCTGCCGAAATATCTTTTATAAGTCTGTCGCAAATATATTCAACAGACGTAAAGTCCTTGTATGCCGAATTGCTATAAATAAAACCGGCAAGTGCTTTATCTATATGTTTGCACTCAATTTCTGAAGGTGCAACCTCCTTATTTTCAGGAATATAAAATCTTTCTGTAGTTAGTCGCCATTCTATTCTTTTATCTTTGGTTAAAATTGGCAACATCCAGTCTTCTACATTTGCGAAATAACTTGTTTCATAATCCATTTCTTCTATCAAACTTAACAAATCTTCTTTGTTTTCAACACTACAATATGCCCATGTATAATCACTTGAGCCCAATAATAAGAATGACTTCTGTTTTTGATAGAAATTATCAAGTTTATAATTTCCAAAAAAACCTAATACTGCCATATTCTGAATAGGATCATTATTCAAAATTTCCTGAATATCTGTTTGCAGCTGATACATAAAATTTATTTTAAAACTAACTTTTTTGCATCATAAAGTTATAATTATTTCAAAAACAAATTAGTATTAAAAATAAAAATAAGCAAGAAATCCAAGTTAGATAATTAAATCGAAATATTCTTAAGACGATTGCAACCATAATCATATATAAATCAACCATATATAAAACATTTTACTTGCTTATAATTAGATTTTTTTATATCTTGCTACGATTTTCAAAAAAGTTTTGCCTATGAACAAAAAACTTTACTCTTTACCAATTATTTCATTTTTTGTCATTTATTTAAATCTAAGTTTTGCATTAGCACAAAACACTGATATTCAAAGTATTTCTATCTCTGCTGATAAAGTCATAGATGACAGCGAAATTCGTAAAAGCCCTTCCGCAATTCTAATTTGGGATGTTGATCTATCCAAATCATCATCAGGAGAATACAATTTTATTACAAAAACTCCTATTCCTTTTACATCATTTGGAATTGGGTGGAAAGCGGATAACGACAATTCTCCGGCGGGTCATTTTACAGTAAGATTTAGAGTAAAACAGGATAATGGAGAGTGGTCTGATTATTACGAAGATGAAGCTTATGTTCATCCCACAGAAACTCCAACAGAATTATATTTCACAAATTTATTGTTCCCTCCTACTGAGGAAGCTTATCATTATATTGAGTTTTCTGTCATAACACCGGAAAAAGTTAATCTCCATATTGTTAGAATGGACTTGATAGATATCAGAGGAACAGAAGGACAAATTACTGAACCTAAAGATGAAGGGATGTATTTTGATTTTGACAAAAGCTGCCCCGAATTTCCTGCAATAATTACCAGAGCAAATTGGTGCGGAGGCTACACAGCATGTCATAATCCAACGTACACTCCTACTTACATAAATTCAACCCATACTGTATTACATCATGGTGCATCGCCTGATACTTATACTGATGGATATGCTGTTGTAAGGTCATATTGGAATTACCATGTAAACACTTTAAAATGGGCAGATATAGGATATAATTATCTTTTTGACAAATTCGGAAATTTCTTTCAAGGAAGGTATAATCCTAATTTGCCGAATAGTGATGTTAGAGGTGCACATGCCGGCAATTCTAATGGTGCATCTATAGGAATCAATTTTCTTGGAAATTCAGATGTTACTTTACCAACAACAGCCCAGTTAAATAAAACTTATTCATTTTTAGCATGGTGGTATGATAGAAAAGGTTTTGACCCAACCTCCTCTGCAACTATTGTATTACAGAGTGGCGGAAGTGCCTCTGTACCAAGAATATGCGGCCATAAAGATGTGAATATTGGCGGAACAGCTTGTCCGGGGAATGCAGCTTATGCTCAATTACCAAGCATTCGTACAAACACTAAATCCATTATTGATAATTGCAATAATAATGTTCCGGTAAATTTGCAGAGAACTTTACACGGATGTCCAAACAATCAAGTTACATTTACTTGGACGAATTCAGGAACCGGCTGGTATATTCAGGTTTCAACAGCATCTAACTTTTCTAATCCATATTGGAAATGGGTATCAGGACTAACTTCATACACTGCTCCGGGTGAGTTTGTATTACAATCAGATGGAGTTACTCCTCTTGTTTTCCAGGAAGGTGCAACATACTATTGGAGAATTTTTAATGGTAGTGTCTTTACAACCGGTCCAAGTTTCTCAATTCCTTATTGCGACACAAATCCGCCATCAACATCTATTTCAGTAAGTTATGATGGAGATTGGGCAACTGAAAGCTTTACTGCAACATTTAATGATGTAGCAAATCAAAACCAAATTGACAGAAGATTTTATCAGGTGCTTGAATATGACGGAACATATTGGGGGGCAAATCATAATCGAGGTTTTTTTGGAGACAATTTTGAGACTCTAAACTCATCATTGTGGACTATAGGCGCAGGAACTTGGTCGGTATCAGGAAACCAGCTTAGACAAACCGATTTATCTGCTAATAATGGAAATATTTACGCTCCACTAAATCAAACATTATCTAACAGGTATTTGTATCAATTTGTTGCCCAGGTTGTAAACACAGGCACAAGCAGGAGGTTCGGCTTTCACTTTTTTAGTGATGATGCAAGCCTTTCCGAAAGAGGTAATTCATATTTTATCTTTTTCAGGGTTGATAATCAAAATTTGCAATTTTATAAAGTTGTCAATAACACCTTTAATCTTGTTAAAACAGTTGAGAACATCACTACAACTGCCGGACAATGGTATGATATAAAGGTTATTTATGATAGAATTACCGGTGAAATAATTGTTTATCGCGATGATATCCTGTTAGGCTCATGGACAGACCCATCACCCTATAGTACCAACGGAAATTATATCTCTTTCCGTACAGGCAACTGTGTGCTCAATATTAATGAAATTAAAGTTTTTAGAACAAGAAATCCTGAAGCAGTTATATCAGTTGGTGCAGATAACACCAACGATTTAAGGACTCAAAGTCCAAACCCCACAACTCCCGGGGGAAAGATTAAATCAATTGTAACAGATAATCTGGGAAATCTTTCTCAAATAGCCCATTATGATATAAAAATCGACAGAACTCCACCATCCAGTATAACTACTGTTAACGATGGTTTGGGCAGTGATATAAGCCAGACCAATTCAACAAGTCAATTATCAGCTAATTGGACTGCTTCTGCTGACGCTAATTCGGGTATAAAAAAATATTGGTATGCCATTGGAACATCAGCCGGCAATACAAATATTGTTGGCTGGACAGATAATGGGAATAATACTTCAGTTACTCATTCAGGTTTAGCCCTAGCCAACGGAACAACATATTATTTTTCTGTGCGGGCCGAAAATGGAGCAGGTTTATTAAGCAACACAACATCCTCAAACGGACAAACTGTTGTGGTCGGTCCTGCTAACTTGCAACATACACTTCATGGATGCCCAAATAACAATGTTACTTTTAACTGGACAAACTCCGGTTCCGGTTGGTATATACAAGTTTCAAAATTCTCCAACTTCTCATCACCTTACTGGAAGTGGGTTTCAGGACTTACCTCATACACCGGACCGGCCGGATTTGTGCTTCAGGCTGATGGAGTTACACCTCTTCAATTTGAAGACGCAACCACGTATTACTGGAGAATGTACGGAAACGGAGCTTTTACAACTTCTTTAAACTTTACCACCCCAACTTGCAACTGCACTCAAATATCAGACTTCCCTTACTTTCAAAACTTCAACAATGGTGAAGGTCAGTGCTGGTCTGTTGAGTCAGTTTCTGAAACCACATGGACTCCATCAACCGGCTTCACTATCGGTGAAACCATAAATGTTGACCCTGTAAGTGGGTCACACCTATTCAGATGCCATTGGACTGCTACTGAAAATCAAAATGAATGGTTGATATCGCCTGCTTTCAGTTTTACAAATCTTAGCTCGCCTGAGTTAAGCTTCAAGTTTACTGGCAGTTATCATTGGTCAGTAATAAATCCAAATTGTGACCTCGACTTGTTGGTTAGAGTTAATGAAGGAAGTTGGACTCAAATATGGAACAATAAAGATCATCCTGATTTCACATCTAATGATATTAATTGGACTTGGCTATCGGAGGTTGTTTCTTTAAGCGGTTATGCCGGAATGAATAATGTGCAAATAGCGTTCAGATATACAGGGTTTGATGGTGCTGCATTTGCTATTGATGAAATTAAAGTCGCAAATCAAACAATCCCCGGAGATGTAAATAATGATGGTAACATTAATGTTTTGGATATTGTTTGGCTTGTAAACCATTTAAACGGGGCAACTCCTACAGGCTTTAATTATTCAGCAGCAGATGTTAATAATGATGGATTAATAAACATTGCGGATCTTACAAATCTGATAAACATAATATTCAGCGGTGCAAAGTTGCATGAAAACAAGGTTGATTCTGAGCAACCACATCTTTATCTCGACGAAGACGGTCTTGTTAGGTTTGTTAGTGACGGGACAATTTTAGCAATTCATTTTCAGCTCATCTGTGATGAATTGGAAAATATGGTAGTTGACCTTTTACTTCAATCAGGACACACTTTTGTATTTAACAATAGTACAGGATTTGGATTATTGTACAGTATGAGTGGCAGCTTGATTCCCGAAGGTGAAATTGAATTATTTCAAATAAGTGGAGTTGATATTTCAGATATAATCTGGGGAATGGCTCAGGCATCTAACATTAATCATCAAACAATTGATATTATTACTCACTCATTCTACGACCCGGACGATGGTGATGAACCCGACGACGACGATGGAGATGACGGTGACGATAGTGACGATAGTGATGACGGTGATGACGGTGATGACGGTGATGACGGTGATGATGATGGAGATGATGGAGATGATGATGACGGCAGTGAAACCTTTATTTCAGAACAAATTGAAATAATTAGCGAGTTATTACTATACCCAAACCCTAGTTCAGGCGAGTTTGCTATTTCATTTAAAACCAACGAGTTAATTGTTTTTGAGATTTTAATATATGATGAATTAGGAAGAAATATTTATAAAGAAGAAGATTATTACAATGCAGGAAATCATATCATAAAATTTTCAAACTACAAACTACAATTTATCAACAAAGCATTCTTATATATGAATATTTATGATAATTCGAAAAACAATTTGTTAGGCAATTATAGAAGAATTGTTATATTCGCAAATTAATTTTTAATGAATTTTTTAATTTTCAAATACTTATAAAACTATTTATTATTAACCAAAACCAAACGAAATGAAAAAAATCTTTCTACTTATTGTAGCGGCAATTTTTCTAAATACTGTGATTATTGCCCAAATTAGTCAACCAGGCTCACCAAAAAGTTTTGAATATCTCAAAACAGGCGATGAGCTGTCTGAAGTTAAATATGCATTAATGCCATTTATTGATATTGAGGCGTTAAAAGCTGAGGATTTAGAAATTGATCAATTAAAGGACAGACCATGGAGGTTTGGACAAGTTCATCAAGTTTCTTTAAATCCTAATAATTCAGGGGTATGGGACGTATTAGGAGATGGAACAAGAATTTGGAGACTAGGAATAAATTGCGAGGATGCTCTTTCTATAAACATATTGTTTGATATGTATAAACTTCCTGCCGGAGCTCAATTATTTGTGTATTCTGCCGACAGAAAAGAAATTCTTGGTGCTTTCACAGATTTCAACAATCAGGAAGACAATCTTTTCCCGGTATCTTTCATTTTCTCAGATAATGTAATAGTTGAGTATAATGAGCCAAAAGGTGTTGAATTTGAAGGAAAATTAAGCATTAGCGAAGTAACTCACGGGTACAGAACATTGGCAGATTATGTTAAAGCTTTCGGTGGGGCTGGCTCTTGTAATGTAAACGTTGCCTGCCCTTCTGCTGCCGGAATGGAAAATCAAATCCGATCTGTTGCTATGCTTGCAACAACTAACGGTGTTAGTAATGGTTTTTGCATCGGTGCTTTAATTAACAATACTGCAAACGACGGCAAACCATACTTTTTGTCTGCAGACCATTGCTATTCAACACCGGGTTCAGTATTTTATATTTTCAATTGGCAAAGTGCAACTTGCTCAAATCCGGGAAGTTCGCCATCTTATCAGTCAATTTCAGGAGCTACACAGAGAGCAAGAAATTCTACTTCTGATTTTTGGCTTGTAGAATTAAACACTACCCCTCCTGAAAGCTACAATCCTTATTATTCAGGTTGGAACAGAACTACTGCCTCAACAATGAGTGAAAAGATTTGGGGAATTCACCATCCAAGTGGTGATATTAAAAAAATTAGTTGGTCAAATACAGGCTTAACAACTACAGCTTATGGTGGAGGCGCCGGAACATCGCATTGGAGAATTGTTTGGAGCGATGCAACAACAACCGAAGGTGGGTCATCAGGTTCCCCATTATTTGATAACAGTGGCCGAATAGTAGGACAGCTGCACGGAGGTGCTGCATCTTGTACAAATTTGACAGGAGCAGATTATTATGGAAGACTAAACGTTTCTTGGACAGGTGGTGGCACAAATGCTACTCGCCTGAGCAACTGGCTAGATCCAACTAATACCGGTGTAGTAGTTATTGATGGCTACGACCCATTTGGTGTTACATATACAACAGATGCTCAAATGCAGAGCATAACACATCCGGTTGCAAGTTATAACTCCTTGGAAACTATAACTCCCACTGTTGTTGTTAGAAACAATGGTACTGCAAATATAACTACCGGTACAGTAAGTTATACTCTAAACGGAGGAACACCTGTTACAACAAGCCTAGGCGCACTTGCAAGCGGTGCAACAAAAAATATCACATTCCCTAACATTACACTTACAGCAGGTAATCATGTGTTTGTTGCAACTGTTACTGTCGCAGGTGATGAAAACGCTGCAAACAACTCTCTAACAAGAAACTTCTCTGTTGTAGATTGCGGCACTGCAATGACATTGCCATTCTTTGAAGGATTCAATAGCGGATCAATGCCTGGATGCTGGACTCAAGAGTATGTGAGCACCCACAATTTAAACTGGCAGTTTGGTGCCGGTAACGGTGGCAGTAATCCTTCATCCTCATTTGAAGGAAGTGGCAATGCTTACTTTAAGATTGGCGGAACCCCAAGAGGACAAATCACAAAACTTGTTACTCCAAAACTTGGATTGGCAGATTTTGCTGACGTTGTTTTAAGCTTTAGATTATATAATCAAGTTTGGGCAGGCGATCAAGATGTATTAAGAGTTTATTATAAAAACTCATCAGCCGGTTCATGGGTATTATTGAATACATATAATGCAAGTTTAACCGCCTGGACAGCAATAACAATCAATATTCCTAATGGTGTATTAAGCAACGACTTCTATATTGCATTTGAAGGTGAAGCTAATTGGGGTTACGGTGTTTGTATTGATGCTGTAAGTATCACAGGAGAAGCTGCTTCAGGAGTATTAAACCCAACTGCATTTACAGGCACAGGAATAAGTGAATCTCAAATAAATTTGGGTTGGACTAAAAATGCTGCCAACAATAATGTGATGGTAGCTGTTAATACCACTAATACTTTTGGAACTCCAAGCGGTGCATATACTGTTGGACAAACAATAGCCGGTGGTGGAACAATTATATACAGAGCAGATGGTTCTACACATAATCACACCGGATTAAATCCATCTACAACATACTACTACAAAGCATGGTCGTATAATGGTTCAAATCAATATTCAACAGGAGTTACTACAAATGCTTCAACTCTATGCGGATTTGTAAGCACATTCCCTTATACTCAAAACTTTGATGGCGGCTCAGGAAATTGCTGGTCTGTTCAATCTTTTTCAACAACTACTTGGGCTCCTATAACAACTTTTACAGTTGGAACTACTCCTATTAATCCGGTTAGTGGATCTCATTTTTACAGATGTTCTTGGCATGCTACTGATGTTCAAAATGAATGGCTATTAACTCCTAACTTCAATTTTACCGGTATTAACCCACAAATGAAATTCTGGTTTAATGGAAGTTATTATTGGTCAGTTTTTGAATTTGACAACTGCGATTTGGATGTAATGGTTAGAGTTGATGGTGGTGCATGGACTAAGATCTGGGGAGAAACAGATCATCCTGATTTTATATCTACAGATGTGAACTGGACATGGCTTGAAACAACTCTAAGCCTTTCTGCATATGCAGGCCAAAGCAACGTTCAATTTGCATTCAGATATACAGGAACTGACGGAGCTGCTTTCTCTATAGATAATTTTACTATCGAAAGTGCCGGTGGCATTCTCGGTGATGTAAACGACGATGGATTTGTTAATGTTGGTGATGTTGTTTGGATGGTAAGCCATTTGAATGGAAGCACACCGGGGGGATTTAATATGGCAAACGCTGATGTTAACGGTGATGGCTCTGTTAATCTTGCTGACTTAACATCTATGATTAACATTATCTTGGGGTTGAAAAATAATACTAGTTTGAAAAATTCTTCTCCTGCTGATATTTACATTAACGAAAACGGAAAAATCTCCTTTAAAAGCGATGGCACTATTACTGCCTTACAGTTTGTATTATCAGGAGATAATATGCAGGAAGCCGACATAACTGAAATTATAGACAATTTTACTATTTCTGTGATAAACGATGGTAATTCATTACACGGGATTTTATACAATATGGAGCTTGACACTTTCAACAATACTGAAGTTGAATTATTCAGCATCCATAATGTAGACCTATTTGATCTGACATGGGAAATGTCTGTGGCTGCAAATACTGAACATGAATTAGTTACAGTAAACACTCATGATCTGAATTCACCCGTAACTGACAATAACTTAAATCCAGATGTATTCTCAGCAAAAGTATATCCTAATCCAAGCTCAGGTATATTCAATGTAAGTATTAATACTCCTGAGCATTCATTTGTTAATATCAGAATAGTTGACGAAAAAGGAAGAATAGTTTATTCAAAACAGAATATTGAATACACTCAAGGCCAACATATTATATCTTTCGATCAATTAAGCTCAGTGAGTAGCGGAGTATACTTCCTGCAGGTTACAGGCTTTGATTCTGAAAAGCAAAATAATATTTTCAAACATGAAGAACGTATTATAATTACAAGATAATCTAATCCATAATTAAAAAAAGGGCAATTTAAATTGCCCTTTTTTTTTTGCATTTATATTTTTTTAGTTGAAAAAGATGCAAATATCTGAGTCTGTTATGATTAATATTATTACATTAGCTAATTGATATTTTTCATAAAAAACCAATCAATTTTCCAAGTATAAAACAACCCATACTATGATGAAGAATCTACTTAAAACCATTACATTTATTGCAATTATTGCTCTCAGTTTTAATGCAAAGAGTCAGAGTATTAAACTTGACAATTCAGAACTTTCGTATTCAAAAGAATTAAACTCTAATCAGATTAGAGCAATAGAAGCACAACAGCAACTTGAAAAAACTTACCAAGTTGTACGGAGGGAGAGACCTCCGATAAATATAGAAGAGGTTAATGAAGAAGCTTTCGAGAAAGGTAGGATAGCAATAAAAATCCAGCCATATTTGGCAGAAAAATTAGGAGAAAAGTTTATTTACCCTGATAAAACCGGCTTCGTTAAAACAGGAGTAAAAAACTTCGACTATCTGAATGAAGTTTTAAATGTAAAAGCTTATAATCCTCTGTTTATAAATCTTTATAACACAACTGAGAAAACTGTTCTGAACAGAGAAAAGCATCAAGCCTGGGGATTTCATTTGTGGTATGAAATAGAGTTAGATGAAAAAACTGACATTAAAGAAGTAATAAAGCTGTTTTCTGAATTACCTGAAGTTGCAATAGCCGAGCCTTTTTATAAAAAAGAGCTTTTATCTATGCAAAACACTGATAATAATAAAGCTGAAGCCAAATGGATTCCAAACGACCCACAATTAGGAAACCAATGGCATTATAATAATACAGGTCAACAAGGAGGTACCGCCGGATGTGATATTAAACTTTTCTCAGCCTGGGATATAGAAAAAGGACACACTTCTGTAATTGTTAGTATTCAGGATGGCGGTATTCAGATAGACCATGTTGACCTTGCAGCTAATATGTGGTCAGGAATTGGATACAATTTCGTAAATGATTCTCCAACAATAACCGTTCACAATCATGGCGTGCATGTTGCAGGGACAGTTGCTGCCGTAAATAATAATGGCGTTGGTGTTGCCGGAGTCGCAGGAGGTTCAGGATCAGGTGATGGAGTTAGGCTTATGTCTAGTCAGGTTTTTACAACATCAGGTTCCGGAGGTTTTCATCTTGCCCCTGTTCACGCTGCAGATAATGGAGCAGCAATATCTCAAAACAGCTGGGGATACACAAGCGCAAATGTTTTTGAGCAAAATGTTTTAGATGCTATTGATTATTTCAATGCAAATGGTGGTGGTGTTGTACTAGATGGAGGTATAACAATTTTTGCAGCAGGAAACAGCAATGCAACAGGTAATTGGTATCCGGGATGCTACTCAGGGACTTTCGCTATTGCAGCTACAAATAATCAAGACGTTAAATCATGGTATTCAAATTATGGAGCATGGATTGATATATCCGCTCCGGGTGGAGAAACAAATACAGTTACTGAAAGAGGAGTTTTAAGCTCAATATCTACAAACAGTTATGCATATTATCAAGGTACCTCAATGGCCTGCCCTCATGCATCAGGTGTTGCCGCTCTGGTAGTTTCTTACGCATACAGAAACGGAGTAACATTATCTAACGATGATATTGCCGACATTCTCAGAAATTCTACCGATAATCATTATGGTGTAAATGCCGGATTTGTTGGTAATCTTGGCACAGGCAGACTTAATGCGTATAAAGCTCTTCTTGAAACTCAAAGCTATATTTCAGGAGTATTAAATCCAAAAAATATTACTGCTGTTGCCAGTAGTACAAGCAATATCAATATTAGTTGGACAAAAAATGATAATGCAAACGACGTAATGCTTGTTTGGTCAGCTGATGGCGTATTTGGAACTCCTGTTGAAGGTTCATCATATAATGCAGGTAACACAATTCCCGGTGGCGGAACTGTATTATACAGAGGTTCAGCTACTAACTTTTCACATTCCGGACTTACAGCAGCCACAAAGTATTATTACAGAGTATTTTCATACAATACATCAAATGAGTATTCTTCCGGCAGAGGTACAAATGCAACTACATTCTGCGATATTTTCACTATTTTACCGATAAACGAAAACTTCAACAGTTCAAATTCACTACCGGTTTGCTGGGAAGTAATTGATAATCAAGGAAGCGGGCAAGTCTGGCAAATTGGAACTCATTCAAGTGGACTATCCGGATCAACAGGAAATTATGCATTTTTAAACAGTGATGGGTATGGTTCAGGTAGTTCACAAAATTCAGATCTTGTAACTCCTGTAATGGATCTTTCGGCTTATACAAATGTGAAACTTGAGTTTAAACATTATTTCAGAGAGTATACCGGATCATCAGGCAAATTATTTTATTCAATAAATGGAGGTACAACATGGGTACAAATTCAACAATGGTCTGCAACAACGGCAAATCCTGCGTCTTTTAGTCAGGTAATCTCTGCTGTAGAAGGACAATCAGCTGTAAGGTTTAAATGGAATTATACCGGTAGCTGGGGTTATTATTGGGATATTGATGATGTATCTATTACAGGTGACATTTCAACCGGAATTAGCAATCCTACTGCATTTAATGCTATTGCAGAAAGCAGTTCACAAATAAACCTTTCATGGAATAAAAATGTTGACAATAATAATGTGATGATTGCCGTAAACACTACTGATACATTTGGAACACCAAGCGGCAGTTATTCTGTTGGGCAATCTATTCCCGGCGGTGGTTCAGTTATATATAACTCTTCGGGTACTGCATTCAATCATACAGGACTTAATGCAAATACAACATATTATTACAAAGCATGGTCTATAACATCTGAAAATCTATATTCCGGAGGTGTTTCTGCTTTTGCTGCTACACATTGCGGTACAGTTACCTCTCTCCCATTTAATGAAGGTTTTGAAGCAGCAACAATGCCAAATTGCTGGACTCAGGAATATGTTTCTGCAGATAATCATAATTGGACATTTGGAGCCGGCAACGGAGGTTCTAATCCTTCTTCTGCCTTCCAAGGCAGCAGAAATGCATATTTCAAAATCTCAGGTACACCAAGAGGAAGAACTACAA
>CAZRNU010000063.1:0-16520 GCA_964601515.1 uncultured Bacteroidales bacterium
TTAACCTTAACCTTAACCTTAACCTTAACCTTAACCTTAACCTTAACCTTAACCTATGGCACGAAAAATCATCCTACTAATGTCTTTATTAAGTGTTGTTGGACTTAATGAACTTTTTGCTCAGCCAAACCTGCCTCCTCATATTGCTGATTCTTTATGGAATGTATGGACAAACCCTGAAATGCCTGATAGAGAACGTGCCAATGCAATACATGATTATGCATGGAAAGGTTATTTGCGCACAAAACCTGATAGTGCATTTTATTTTGCAAATCTTATGTTTGAGTTTACAAAGAGTGTGGGTTTGAAAGACATGGAAGCTGTTTCTATTACCATGATGGGTAATACATGGTTTATGCGAGGGAATTATGATGAAGCTTTGATTTATGCTAAAAAATCTTTGCAATTATATGAGGAAATTGAAAGCAAAAGACAGATTGGCTTAGCTTTAGGTAATATTGGTAATTTATATGCAGGAAAAGGTGAGTACGCATTGGGACTGGAGTATTATAATCGAGCTAAAAATATCTTTCAGGAATTAGAATTTTTGGTTGGTATTGCTCAGATTTATAATAATATAGGCCTTATTTATTATTACCAAAAAAACAATAATGAAGCAATTGATTATTTTACCAAAAGCCTTGAGCTTAAAGAAAAATTCGGTGATAAAAGAAGTATCGCTCATACTTTAGGGAACTTTGGAATTACCTATGCTAATATGCGTGAGTTTGAAAAAGCTATTGAGTATAATGAAAAATGTCTGGAAATTCAGCTACAGTTGAATGATAAGTTTGGCGTGGCTAATTCTTATGATAATATAGGAATGGTCTATGGTCTGTTGGAGAAATACGAAGAGGCAGAAGTTTATTTTCTTAAAGGGAAAGAATTACGCGAATCTGTTGGCGATAAAAGGGGTATAGTGCAATCTCTTAATAATATTGCAGCAAATTTTGTTAAAACTAATGATTTTGAAAAAATGATGGAGATTGCAACTGAAGGTTATTCGCTAGCAAAGGAAGTTGGAATACCTAAGATGATAAAAGAAGCTGCAAAATATAAGTATATGTACTATGTTGTTGATGGGAGTTTAAACAATGCTTATGAAATTCTTAATGAAATTAGGGATATCAGCGAGTTTGAAGTAAAAGCAAATTATTTTTCTCTTACTGAAAGGGAAAAGGAATTGTATTTTAAAGAAATTGAAGCCGATTTTGCTGTTTATTTCGAATTTGTTGCTTCCTATAATGATGTTTTTCCTAAAGCTATAGAAACAGCATATAATATTGCTTTAACAAACAAGGGCTTATTGCTGAAATCATCTACTGCAATGAGGCAGAATATTATAAACAGCGGCGATTCTTTGTTGATAAAAGAATATGAAGAATGGCTGGAAATGAAAAAGAATATCGCAAAAATGTTTGAAATGGGGCAGGATACAAAAGAACTTGAGTCATTAGCCAATAGTTATGAAAGAGAATTAGTGAAAAAATCATCTTTGTTTAGCGATTTTGAAAAGTTTAGAAATGTCAGGTGGGAAAATGTTAAAGCAGGTTTGAAAAAAGGTGAAGCAGCTGTTGAGTTTGTTCATTATAAAAGCCTTGCAGATTCTACTGATAATGTTTATTATTTAGCGTTTATTATAACTCATAAAAGTAAAAAGCCTATTCTCGTTAAACTATGCTCCGAAAATGAGCTTGAAGATATTCTAGGTCGTATTCAGGGCAATGATTTGGAGTTTGTTAAAGCTGTTTATGGTGATAGAGAAAACTCTTCTTCCGAATTATATGAGAAAATTTGGAAGCCTCTTGAAAAGCATTTGAAAGGGGTTAAAAAAGTTTATTACTCTCCGTCAGGTTTGTTGCACAAAGTATCTTTTGCTGCTCTCGGTAAAGGAAAGAATGTGTATTTGTCCGACAATTATATGCTTCTCCAAATGTCGAGTACAGCTAATGTTGCTCTTAAATCTGATTTGAAATTAGATAATAATGATAGTTATTTGATTTTAGGTGGTGTGCAATACAATACTGAAAATACCGGCAGAGAGGTTTGGAATTATTTACCCGGTACTGAAAAGGAAGCAATTGCTATTAAATCGAAATTGAATAACAACGGACTATCTGTTAATTATCTTTTTGCCGAAAACGCCAATGAAGAAAATCTAAAACTGAAAGCAGAAAATTATTCTGTTTTGCATATTTCTACTCACGGTTTCTTTTTTCCCGACCCTGAAAAAGCTGAAGTAGAGCGTGCAAAATCAGTTACTAAAGGCGAAGTGGAATTTAGGGGGGTAGATCTTACTCAGATAAATTATGCCAACTGGAGCTTTGTTAATAATAAAAACCCACTTATGAGATCAGGGCTTGTGCTTGCAGGGGGAAATGATGTGTGGGAGCGTCGCACTGAAGCAGAAGGTGAAGACGGTATTCTTACCGCAAATGAGGTCTCTGTTCTTAATCTCCCCAAAACCAAACTTGTTGTGCTGTCTGCTTGTGAAACAGGTCTGGGAGATATTAAAGGCAGTGAAGGTGTATATGGATTGCAAAGGGCTTTTAAAATTGCCGGTGTGCAAAATATTATTATGAGTCTGTGGCAAGTGCCGGATAAGGAAACTGTCGAATTTATGGAGCTCTTTTATGATAATTTGATAAAGTCCGGAAACGTAAATAGTGCTTTTCTGTCAGCTCAAGAACATATGCGCATTAAATACGACCCATTCTTTTGGGCTGCGTTTGTTCTTATTGAATAAGAAACCTTTAACCTCCGGCTTTTTTTGCTTTGTAACCCTTGCTTAACAAATACTCCAGGGCTTTATCTCTTTTGTCTCCCTGTAATATTATCTCTCCGTCTTTTACTGCACCGCCAACTCCGCATTTAACTTTTAACTCTTTACCCAAGGCTTCCAAGTCTTCTTCGCTGCCAATAAAATTCACTACTACTGTTGCGATTTTTCCGCCTCTGCCTTTTTTACTTATCATCACTCTTAAGTCTTGCCGGTTTGGAGGCAATGTTGCAGCCTGCTCATCAGGAATGTCAAAACTGGCTTCCTTGTTTGTTGAATATACTATATTGTGTAAGGTGTTGTGCTTGTTTTGCTTCATATCGTTGGCCCTTTTATTCTTCAAAAGTAATTATCCATTTAATGCGAAATTAGAAAAAATTACTAATCTGCATTATCCTAAACTATCTTGTAATTTTCTAACTTTGCAAGTGTTAATAATTTTTCATTTATGAGTTTCATTTTCCCTTGGTTTCTTTTTGCAGCAATTTCTATTTCAATCCCAATTCTAATCCATCTATTTCATTTCAGGAAGTATAAGAAGATTTATTTTTCAAATACAAAATTCCTTGAACAAATAACCGACGAAACTGAGAAACAATCCAAATTAAAACATCTTCTTGTTCTTATTTCCAGGATTTTGGCGATTTGCTGCCTAGTGGTGGCTTTTTCAAGACCATATATCCCTGTTGCCAATTCTGTTTTGAGCCTCGAAGGAAATGCTGTTTGCGTGTTTGTTGATAATTCTTTCAGTATGGAAGATGAATCATTAAGGGGTAATATGCTAGATCTTGCTAAAGAAAAAGCAAGAGAACTTGTGAATGCCTACGATTATACCGACGAATTTATGCTGCTTACTAATGATTTTGAAGGCAAACATCAAAGATTTGTGAGTAAGGATGAGTTTGTTTCAATGCTTAATGATGTGAAAATTAGCCCTTGGGTAAGGTCTATATCTGATATTATTCTTAGGCAAAATGAATTGTTTCAAAGTTCTTCAATGAATAACAATACTGCTTATATAATAAGTGATTATCAAAGGAATATAAGCGATATTGATAATATCAAATCCTTCAACTTCGATAAATTGTTGCTGATTCCTATTCAGGCAAATGAGGTTGATAATTTATATATTGACAGTATATGGATAGATAGCCCTATTAGGCTTTTTAATCAGACAGCAATAATAAATGTAAGAATAAAAAATACCTCTTCTAATTTTTTCGAAAATCAACCCCTTAGATTATTTGTTAACGGGGCTCAAAGGGGTGTGGCAACATTTGATGTCGCGCCTTCTTCACATAGCATTGCATCACTTACTATAACTATTGACAAACCTGATATTATTGAGGGGTATGCTGAAATTTCTGACTTTCCTATAACTTTTGATAATAATTTCTTTTTCAGCTTTAAAGTTACATCTGATATAAATGTGTTGGAGATATATCAGGATTTACCTGACAGGTTTTTAAATGCATTGTTCTCTAATGATTCTTTGTTTAATTTTAGAAAATCTCTTGTTAGAAATGTTGATTATTCAGAGTTTTCTAACAAATCTCTTATAATACTCAATGGCTTGAAGGATATTACAGGAGGATTGGCTATTGAATTAAAAAGGTATGCTGAAAATGGTGGTAGTATTCTCGTTTTTCCGGGTGATGATATAGATATGAAATCGTATCAGGATTTTCTTGAAGCACTAAATGTAAATTATTATACAAAGCTTGATGAAAATAGTGTAAATGTTTCTGTAATTAATGTTCAACATTATATTTATAGAAACGTTTTTGATATAATTCCTGATAATATAGACCTACCTGTTGCCGATAAATATTATGTTTTGTCGAGACTTATGAGAATTAGGGGCGATGATATACTCGTTCTTAGAAATGGAAATAGTTTTATGTCGTCGTTTCCTGTGAATAAAGGAAATATTTTTCTATCAGCTGTTGGTCTGCAAGAAAGCTTTAGCAATTTTCCGCGGCATTCTGTTTTCGTTCCCACTGTTTATAATATTGCTTTGCAAAGCGGTAGGTTGCAACCACTATATTATACAATTGGTGAAGAAAAGCCTGTCGTTGTTAGCAATTATTCATACGGTTCCGATGAGGTTTTTAGAATATCCGGCAATGATTTTGAAATAATTCCCTTGCAAAGAAGCTCAGGAAATGTAATCAACCTTTTTCAATACGAGCAAATTCAACAATCTGGTATATATTCTCTGCTTGCAAACAATAATGTAGTTGATAAACTTTCATTCAACTACGACAGACGAGAGTCTGAAACTTTTTTTATGTCGGTTGCTGAAATGCAAAGTGCTATAGATGAGGCTGCATTGGAAAATGTTTATTTATTAGATTCTTATGAATTAAGTGTTGATAAATTTGTTACTCAAATGCAGACCGGCAAACAGCTTTGGGCGTTGTTTCTTCTATTATCATTGGGTTTTCTTTTAACAGAGGTGCTTTTATTGAGATTTTTGAAATAATACTTAAAATGCTCATAACTTCTATAAATTACTTTAAATGTGATTGTGATAATTTTTTAAATTTGCACCTCTGCTAAATCATTGGTGTATTGTCACTGAAAATGTCTGTTTGCCAATCAAACAGTATAAATCCTTAATTTGCTTTTTTTAAAAAGTCTTGAATTCTGGTAATAGTGACAAAATACACTGAAAAAAATAGTTTTTGATCAGGATATATATATAATGGACGAAAATACTGTAGATAAAGAAAACGAGGAAGAGTTTGCTGAAGAATCCGATAACAATGATTCATTAGAAAGCAATGATGTACCATTATCAGAAAATCAATCGTCTGAGATAGGAAAAGCTACACTGCTTTCAGGGATGTACCAAGATTGGTTTTTGGATTATGCTTCTTATGTGATTCTTGAAAGGGCTGTGCCTGAAATGCGCGACGGCCTTAAGCCTGTGCAAAGGAGAATTCTTCATTCAATGAAAGACCTTGATGATGGTCGTTATAATAAAGTTGCGAATATCATAGGTCATACTATGAAATATCACCCTCACGGTGATGCATCTATTGGTGATGCTCTTGTGCAGCTTGGTCAGAAAGAACTTCTTATTGATACTCAGGGAAACTGGGGCAATACCTACACCGGCGATAGTGCCGCTGCTCCAAGGTATATTGAAGCCAGACTTTCCAAATTTGCCCTGGAGGTTGTCTTTAATCCTAAAACTACTGTTTGGAAAAATTCTTACGACGGAAGGAATAAAGAACCTGTTACTCTTCCCGTTAAGTTTCCATTGCTTCTCGCTCAGGGTGTTGAAGGTATAGCAGTGGGTTTGGCCTCAAAAATCCTTCCGCATAATTTTATCGAGCTTATTGATGCTTCTATTAATATTCTTAAAGGTGAAAAGCCTGATATTTATCCTGATTTTCCTACCGGTGGATTAGCTGATTTTTCAAAGTATAATGGAGGACAAAGAGGGGGAAGGGTTAGAGTTAGAGCAAAAATTTCTCAACTTGATAAGAAAACTCTTGTCATTTCTGAACTGCCTTTCGGTAGTACAACTACCTCACTTATTGATAGTATTATCAACGCCAATGATAAAGGCAAAATAAAAATCAGGAAAATTGATGATAATACAAGTAGCAAAGTTGAAATTCTTGTGCATCTGGTTCCCGGAATATCGCCTGACCAAACTATTGATGCTCTTTATGCTTTTACCGATTGTGAAATCAGTATTGCTACAAACTGCTGTGTTATTGAAGGAAATAAGCCTAGATTTATTGATGTAAATGACATGCTGATGATCTCAACCGATCATACAGTGGAACTACTCAATAAAGAACTTGAAATTGAAAAGTTTGAACTTCTCGAACAGCTTCTTTATTCAAGCTTGGAAAAAATATTTATTGAAAACAGAATATATCGCAAAATAGAAAATTGCGAAACTTGGGAGGCTGTTTTAAGTACTATCGATAAGGGATTAGAGCCTTTTAAAGATCAGTTCTACAGGGAAATAACCCAGGATGATATTCTCAGACTCACTGAAATTAAAATTAAAAGAATTTCAAAATTCGATAGCTTCAAGGCTGATGAGATTATTAAAAATCTAAACGATAAACTTGAAAAGGTAAATTATAACCTTGCGCATCTTATCGAATATGCTATTAAGTACTTTGAGCATATTAAGGAAAAATACGGCAAAGGCAGGGAAAGAAAAACTGAAATCAGATTTTTCGATACTATAGAAGCTCAGAGAGTTGCTGTTTCTAACGTTAAACTATACGTAAACAGGGAAGAGGGCTTTGCAGGAACTTCGCTTAGAAAGGATGAGTTTGTGTGCGATTGTTCCGACCTCGATGATATTATAGTTTTTAGAGACGATGGAACTTTTGTAGTTACTAAAGTTGCAGATAAATCTTTCGTTGGTAAGAATATTATTCATATTGATGTTTTTGAGAAAAACGACGACAGAACAATATATAATATGATTTACTCCGACGGCCCACGTGGAGCAGCTTATATGAAGCGTTTCCCAGTTAAAGGCATTACTCGTGATAAGGAGTATGACCTTACTAAAGGAACCGCAGGCTCTAAAGTGAATTATTTTACAGCTAATAAAAACGGTGAAGCTGAAGTTGTAACAGTGTATTTAAGGCATAAGCCTAAATTGAAAAAGCCTGTCTTTGATTTTGATTTCAGCGAATTGGCAGTTAAGGGAAGAAGTGCAGCCGGAAATTTACTCACAAAGCATCAGATAAGAAAAGTTGTTCTTAAAGATCAGGGAGTTTCTACTCTAAGTGCCCTGAATATCTGGTTCGATGATACTGTTATGCGTTTAAATACTGACAAGAGAGGTAAGTTTCTTGGTGCATTTAAAGACCATGATAAGCTTATAGCACTATTCCCATCCGGTACATACAGAATAACTAATTTCGACCTTTCAAATCGCTTTGATGAACCTCCTGTAATTATTGAAAAGTTTAATCCTGAGAAAATATATTCCGCAGTTTATATTGATGGTGAAACCCGTCAATGCTTTATTAAGAGATTTCCTGCTGAAGAATCGGATAAGATTATTTCATTTATTGGCGATTTTCCTGATAATAAGTTGCTTGGACTAACCGGAGATAAATCACCTCAAGTGAAGCTTAATCTGGTGCCTCAAGGTAAACAAAAGAAAACCGAAGAGATTGTTGGTGTAGCAGATTTTATAGGTGTTAAAAGTTATAAAGCAAAAGGAAAAAGGGCGTCGGGTTATGATGTTGAATCAATGGAATGGCTAGACCCTCTTGAACAGGAAGAAGAAGCTGTTGCTCCTGAGGAGGTTATTTCTGAAACTGAAAGTGCTGATAATAAACAGGATCCCGACACAGACAATACGCATTTTTCAGGAGAGGCAAAGCAAATAACTCTGGACTTGGATATTGATTAGGGTATTTCTAAACAAATTTGTTTCTTTTTGGTTGTAAAGTTTAAACGTAAAAATTATTGTTGATATGAAAGATGTTAAAGTTTCCGATACTCAAGTTCTTGATATAACAAATGATGTTAAATGGATTGGTGTGCTTGATTATGATATTGTAACTTTTGATGTAGTTATGACTACTGAATACGGCACTACTTATAATTCATACTTTATTAATGCAAATAAAAAAGCAATTGTCGAAACAACAAAGGTTAAGTTTTGGGATACTTATCTTGATAAAATTAAAAAGGTTTGCAATCCTGCTGAAATTGAATATATTATCTTAAATCATACCGAACCTGATCATAGCGGAAATCTTGAGAATCTGCTTAAGGTTGCGCCAAATGCAAAAGTTGTGGCTTCCAGACTTGCTATCAGCTATCTTCAGGACCAACTCGGAAGAGGATTCGATCATATTGTTGCTAAAGATGGTGATATTCTGGATCTTGGAAATAAAACTCTGAAGTTTATTTCTGCTCCAAATCTTCACTGGCCTGATAGTATGTACACTTACCTGCAGGAAGATAAAGTTCTTTTTACTTGTGATTCTTTTGGTAGTCATTTCTGTCATCATAAAATGTATGATAATGAGGTTGGCGATTTTGGTGAGGCTTTCAAGTATTACTTCGATGTTATCTTAAAACCGTTTAGCAAGTTTATGCTTAAAGCAATCGAGAAGATAAGACCTTTGGAAATTAATGCTATCCTTACCGGGCACGGTCCTTTGCTTACTCATGATTGGAAAAAGTGGGTTGATATTTCGGAAAAGTATTCTCAAGAAGCAATTAATGCTCCTCAGCTAAACAGGGTTTTTATTCCTTATGTGTCTGCTTATGGAAATTCCGGACTTATGGCTGAAAAAATTGCCGAAGGTGTTAAAATTGCCGGGAATTTTGAAGTGGAAGTTGCTGATATCGAAACAATGCCTTTGGGCGATTTGGACGAAAGACTTACAAAAAGTCAGGCCGTTATTGTGGGTTGCCCTACAATAAATCAAAATATACTCCTGCCTGTTTATAGGATGTTTGCTCTTATGAGTCCTTTAAGAGATAAAGGGAAAATTGGCGGAGCATTCGGGTCGTACGGCTGGAGCGGCGAAGCAGCTAAAAATATTAGAACCAACCTTGAAAATCTTAAATTGAATTTTGTAGGGGAGGGAGTTTTTTGTAAATTCACCCCTCATAACGATGATTTTCAGAAATGTATAGAATACGGCAAGAAAATTGGCGAAGAGCTTAAGGCTGCCGTTTAATTTATTTTGATTAAAATGTACTATAAAAGGAGCTTCATATTATTTCTCGTTGCCGCGACAATTATTTTGTCGTCGTGTATAAAAGATATTCAAACGGCAAGAAGTTATGTGATTGATAAGCCTTTTAAACCGGTAATAATTTTGCCTCCTGCAAATATCATTAAAAGTTATTATCCTTACAATCCTGATACTGCTTCCGAAAAGCCTGAAAAACTCGATGTTGCAGAGAGTCTTTTCTTAAGTAGTGTTGATGATGATGCTGTTATTAATTCCTTTATTAATTCACTTCAGGCTCGACTTACCAGGTATGGCTATAGCGTTTATGGTCCGGGAGATATGGCCGATTTTATCAGCAAAGGACAAAAAGTTTTTGTTTTTAGTGTAGCTCAGCTTGAATTAATGGAATACCCCGATACTCTCAGGCCAAACTTTGTTTATAATAATGTGTATTACGAACAAGCTATAAAAATCAATACTCTTGTCCAAAATACCTGGTTCGAATTTTCTGAACTTAATCATCCCGACAGACCAATAAATGTTCTGTTTAGTATGCAGCATACTTCTGATTATATCGACGGAGAATATAAGTACGATTGGAACAGGGGGAGTGTTGTTTATGAATATACTCCATATCGGCTTTCTGATGCTGATGTGCAACGACTAAATGAGTTTTCCGGACAGCAATCGGCTCAGTATATGTATGATTTTTTGATGAATATTCACGTATCTGATAAAATTGGTAAACCCTTTAATGTTAATAATTATCTGATGCTCGACCGTGAACGTAGGATAATAAGGAAAGCTAACGACGACGAAAGGTTTTTCATTATTAAAATGCAAGATTAGGATGATTTCCCCACTGTTTAACCCTATTCTCATACCTTTTATTATAGCCATGTTTCTTGCTGTAACAATGGGTGGAAGCGGCACGGGGCCTTCTTTTTCAGCTGCTTACGGTGTTAATGTTATTAGAAAAAGTATTATTCCGGGTTTGTTTGGTATTATGGTGTTCTTGGGTGCTTTTGTTGCAGGCAAAGGAACAGCCTCTACAATAGGTAAAGAGCTGCTCGATCCAAATATGATGACCATAACTATTGTTTCAATTATTCTGTTTGCGGTTGCAATTTCATTATTAATCGCTAATCTTGCAGGAATTCCTCAGTCAACCAGTCAATCAACCGTTTTGGCTGTGTCGGCTGTGGCTATTTACTACAATGAGTTTAATTCCAGCAAACTTTTTGTCGAGATTATTCCTTCTTGGTTTATCCTGCCTGTAGTTGCTTTTTTTATCAGCTTTTTTATTGGGAAGTACATTTATAAACCTATGCGTAAACGTGGACTTACCATGCCAAGGGCTCAGAATGAGAACCTTAAGCCGGTGTGGGATATCCTACTTGTGCTTATGTCTTGCTATGTAGCTTTTTCAATTGGCTCAAATAATGTAGCCAATGCTTCCGGACCAATTGCATCTATGACAGCCAATGAACTTAATTTGCCTTCTAATGACAATTTTATAATTATAATGATTCTTTCTACTTTAATTATTGCACCAAGTTTTGGAATCGGCAGCTCTATATTCGGACATAAAATTGTTAAAAATACCGGTAAAGAAATTGTTTTGTTTGGAAAGTTTGAAGCTGTTATTATAGCTTTTGTATCTGCTTCTTTACTTCTTCTGGCATCAATAACTAAAGGTATTCCTACTTCTTTGGTTCAGTTAAATGTTGCAGCTATCTTAGGTATTGGAGCTGCAAAATTGGGCGCAAAATCTGTTTTTACAAAAATTGAAGTGAAGCGATTTTTCTATATGTGGCTTATTGCTCCTGTAATTGCTTTTCTTATCACTCTTCTTCTAATCTGGCTTGTTGATGTTTATAATTTCAGCTTCTAAACTTTAGTGTCATTGTATCTTGTAAAAGGACTAACATTTTGTTTTGCGAAATTATTGTCCAAGTATTTCAAATATCCTGTAACAGCAATCATTGCTGCATTGTCTGTGCAGTATTCAAATTTTGGTATAAATACTTTCCACCCGGATACTTCTGCTTCTCTTAGCATGGCATTTCTTAAACCTGAATTTGCACTTACTCCACCTGCAATTGCTACTTGCTTTATGCCGGTTTCTAAAGCCGCTTTACGCAGCTTGTTCATTAGAATCTCCACAATTGTATGCTGAATAGATGCGCATAAATCAACTTTGTTTTTTTCAATAAAATCAGCATCAACCTTCAAATTGTCTCTTAGAAAATATAGGATGGATGTTTTTAATCCACTAAAACTAAAGTCGAGCCCCGCAATGTTTGGGTGAGGAAATTTATACGCATTAGCGTTTCCTTCTTTTGCAAACTTATCAACCAAAGGCCCTCCCGGATATGGCAAACCCATAATTTTGGCAGCTTTGTCAAATGCCTCGCCGGCTGCATCGTCTATCGTATTGCCAATTAGCTCCATCTCAAAATAATTCTTTATCAGCATTATCTGCGTATGCCCGCCTGATACGGTTAAGCATAAAAACGGAAACTCCGGAAAATCTTTGTCTGTATCGTCTTCAATAAAATGTGCCAATATATGTGCATGCATGTGGTTAACTTCAATTAACGGTATGCCGAGTGCAAGCGAAAACGACTTTGCAAAGGATGCGCCAACCAATAGCGAACCCAATAATCCGGGTCCATTAGTAAAAGCCACAGCATGTAATTGATTTTTACTTATATTTGCAATGCTTAATGCCTTGTCTATTACAGGAATTATGTTTTGTTGATTTGCCCTTGATGCCAACTCCGGTACAACCCCTCCGAAATCTTTGTGGATTTGCTGATTTGCTGTAACATTGGCAAGAATTTTGCGTTTATTTAGTATAGCTGCGGATGTATCATCACATGAAGATTCAATCCCTAATATATAAATACTCATTTCGTCTGAAAAGCATTAATAAACCCTTATTTAAGGAGACAAAAGTATAAAAAAAAATACTAAAATATCGTTAATTACTGCTGCGGTATTATTCCTGATTCCGCTTTCTGTTTATTTAACTTTTAGAAGTCCGCGCTTTCAAGCCTGGTTGGTAGATAAAGTCGTTGCATACATCTCTGACGAGCTTCAAACCGAAATTAAACTTGGAGGTATCAACATAAATATATATCTAGATATAATACTCGAAGATGTAATTGTTTACGACCGTAATGGAGGAGAATTGCTGAAAACATCACGTATGGTTTTCGATATGAAGAATATTTCCCTGCGTGATAAGAAAATGCAAGTTGATAAACTTTTATTTGATAAAACCTTCCTCAATATTGTCAGGTATGATGTTGAAAAGGATTTTAATTACCAGTTTCTAGCTGATTACTTCTCTTCTGATGAACCAAAAGATACGGTTGATTTTGAATTTAACTGGAAGGTTGTTGTTAAAACTTTTGAATTTAAAAAGTCGGGCTTTGTTTTTGACGATAGGCATAAAAAAATTGTAATTCCCGTTATAGAAACTACAAATCTTGATGTTTCAGATTTTAATTTGCTTTTTTCTGATGTTGAATACGGCAATGATACGATCTCCTTAAACCTTCAGCATTTTTCATTCTTTGAGCATGGTGGGTTTAGTCTGAATAATTTCTCGGGACTAATATCTGCAAGTATGTCGCATATAGATATTAAGTCGCTGAAACTAAATACGCCCAAATCGGATATTGCAATGAATGCTTCTTTGTCGTTCACTGATTTGTCAGCATTTAATGATTTTATTAATGAAGTGAGCTTAAATATAGAAATTCAACCATCAAAAATTGATCTTTTTGATGTTGCATATTTTGTCGATTCATTTAAAGATATTAAGGATGTTGTGTTTATTGAGGGTAATTTTGCAGGCAAAGTATCCAGACTTAGAGCTAGGGAAGTGTCAGTGAAAATTGGTAAAGAAACTGTTTTTTTAGGAAGTTTCAACTTAAACGGCCTTCCTTATATCGAGGAAACATTTATGAATCTTTCTATAAAGGAATTTAAAACCAATATTGCCGACATTAAAAAGTACTACATCCCTTTTACCAAAGGAAAACCTGAATTGCAACTTCCTCCAAATGTTGATAATATTGGTAATATTGATTTAGCCGGCAGCTTTACGGGGTTTATAAACGATTTTGTAGCTTATGGACAATTAAGTACCGATGTCGGAAATATTTCTTCTGATATTGTTATAAAATCTCTTCCCGGAAAACGTAAAATTGCATATAACGGTAAACTTAACGCAACCAATTTAAATATTGGAAAAATTCTGCAGCAAGAAGAAGCATTTGGATTTCTAACTTTTACTTCAACTCTTAAAGGGAGCGGAGTAGATTTGAACAATATTAATGTGGAGTTGAATGGTAATCTCGTTTCTCTGGGGTTGCTTGGATATGATTATAAAAATATTGCGCTGCTCGGTAATCTCGACAACAGGAAATTTAATGGTTCTGTTTTAATTAATGACGATAATATAAAGCTGGGTTTCAACGGATTAATTGACTTCCACGATTCTATTCAAAATTTCGATTTTAATCTTGACCTTGAAAAAGCTAATCTTACTAAGCTCAATGTTTATCAGCGTGCTCCCGAATCTGAATCGGTTGTTTCAACTATGGTTAATATGAAGTTTAGCTTTACCGATATGGAAAATGGGGAAGGTGAAGTTTTTATTTCAAATGCAAATTATAAAGAAATCAATATCGATTCATTATATGTTAATAATGAAATCAATATAAAATCGGCTGCTATTACCAGTAAAAACAATACTGATAAATCTAGAACAATTGATTTTGATTCTGATATTTTATCGGCAGGACTTAGTGGCACTTTCGCTTTTGCGGATATTGTCCCGGCGGTCAACGATTTTGTTAAAGGATATATGCCTGCTTGGTTTACTGAAAGTGTTGCTGTTAATGATGCTGCTATTAAAGATAAAAATGGTAATGGTAAACCTGAATCAAGACCTGACCAAAATATCAATTTTAATGTAGATGTTAAAAATATTGCTGAAATCCTGAATGTGTTTGCGCCCGGAATAGTTATAGCTCCGGGTACTCAGCTCACAGGTCAGTTTAATGATGCTCAGAAAGACTTTAAACTTTACGGTAATGCTTCTAATATTATTGTTTTTGGTAATGTTGTAAGAAATTGGGAGATAACGTCGGGAAAGATTAATAATGTGTTTGGATTTGAATTTTCCGGAGAAAAAATATTGCTCACCGATAGCATTTGGATTGATAACTTCGTTATGAAAGGCAATGTAAAGTCAGATACTCTTACTTATAGTTTTAATTGGGATAATAAGAGATTTCAGCATAAAACTATGGGTAACATTAATGGTATAATGGCTTTTGACAGAATTGACAAATTCGATATGAAGTTTTTCCCTTCTCAGTTTGTGATTAATGATTCTCTATGGAGAATAAGCGACAATAATTACATTTCGGTTGATAGTTCTGAGTTTATTGTAAATAATTTCAAAATTTATAAAGGGAACGAGTTTGTAAGCATTGAAGGTGTTGTAAGTCAAAAACCGGATAAAAAACTGGTTCTCTCATTTAATAGGTTCGATATTTATAATCTTGAAGTTTTATTTAGAAATGCTCAGGTAGATTTTGATGGTTTTATAAGTGGGAAGTTTACTCTTAATGATATTTATGGGAAGTTAGGCGTTGAAGCAGATGTTGAAATTGCAAAGTTCGGATTTAACAACGACCACCTTGGTGATTTACTTCTGAAAAGTACATGGGACCCC
Source organism: uncultured Bacteroidales bacterium (assembly GCA_964601515.1). GTDB lineage: Bacteria > Bacteroidota > Bacteroidia > Bacteroidales > UBA7960 > PWND01. The sequence continues at coordinate 15,227 of CAZRNU010000063.1, forward strand.
GATAATAAAGCTTTTTCCGTTAATATGGAGGTTGTTTACTACGGAAATGTGGGTTCAAATAAGCCTGTTTTAGTGAAAGGTTTTATTTATCCCGAAGCTGAGAAAGATAATTTTGATTTGGATATAAAGCTTCTTAACCTGAGGCTTTCTATATTTGAAAGGTATCTTAAGGGTTTTGCCAGCAGCTTTAGAGGTATGGCCACAGGTGATGTTAAGCTTAGCGGACCTCTTGCTAAGCCAGAGTTAAGCGGTAAGGTTAGGCTTATGAGAACTGCCCTGAGGGTAGATTATCTTAATGTTCCTTACTCTTTTACTCACGAACTGGAAATAGGTCCACGCCATTTCAAATTTGAAGATCTTCAAATATTCGATACTATTGGTAATTCAGGCTTAGCTACCGGTATAATCAGACACAACAATTTTGCTGAATTTGCATTGGATATTTCTATTCGTCCCGATAGAATGATTCTTCTGAATACAAGAAATAATGCTGACGAAATGTTTTATGGCAGAGCATTCGCTACAGGTATTGCTAATATTCAAGGCCCGGTTAATGATATAAAATTCAACATATCTGCCAGAACTAACAGAGGCACACAGCTTTTCCTTCCTGTTGATTATACAGGAGAAGTTAAAGAAAACCAGTTTATTTCTTTCATCAACAGAGATACTGCTCTTACATTGACTCCTGCTCAGGCGTTTAAAGCACCTGCGGGACTTACTCTGAATTTCGATCTTGATGTTACTCCTGATGCGGAAATTCAGATTATTTTCGACTCCCAAATTGGAGATATCATTAGAGCCAGGGGAAGTGGTAATATAAATATGGCTATTAATGCTCAGGGCGAATTTGCTATGTACGGCGATTATACCATTCAGGAAGGAGATTATCTGTTTACTCTCCAAAATCTTATCAATAAAAGGTTTAGAATAGAGCAGGGGGGAACTATCCGTTGGGCCGGCGACCCGTTTGATGCAGATATTAACCTTAAAACTGTTTATCGTTTGCGTACATCTCTGTATGATTTGATGATGGCAGTTGATTCATCTGATATTTATAGAAAGAGAGTGCCTGTAGAAGTTGCTCTTGGTATTGGACAGACATTATTTAACCCTTCCATAGAATTTGATATTGGATTGCCAGGAAGCGATGAAGCCACCAAAGAAGCTGTAGAGCGACTAATTTCTACCGAACAGGAAATGAACCGTCAAGTATTTGCATTGCTGGTGCTAAACAGATTTTTGCCAATTGAAGAGTTTCAATATGCTTCACTCGGATTTGGAGTTGGAACCA
>CAZRNU010000064.1:0-16509 GCA_964601515.1 uncultured Bacteroidales bacterium
GGTTATGCAAGTTTAATAAGAAGAGATGGAAGAGTTATTATAGACAAAAGCATTGAGGAGCAAAATATAAATTCTGCGACCTATTTCAGACAAATGAACGAAATGAAAAAAGGTCACTTAGCTTTTAACGACCCAAATGAAAATATTAAGAGCAGAAGAAAAAAACATATTTACTTTGCGTATTTCGAGCCATTACAAAGCTTTATCACTGCAACTGTTTATCATAAAGACCTTATAACAGACCCGGTTAGAAATACTCAAAAAATCTTGTTATTCGCACTGATTTTTACTCTCATTTTGTTTTCTATTGTTAACTATTATGTGATTGGGTTAAACATTACAAAACCGGTTAAAGGTTTAGTAAAAGTTGTTAGAGAATTAGCAAAAGGACGATTGCCGGAAAAATACAATTATGGAAGTAAGAATGAAGTTGGCGAAATTGTTCAATCTTTTAATGAACTAATAGAGGGTATCAGAAGAACAGCAGAATTTGCAAGTGAAATTGGGAAAAACAATTTTAATCATGATTTTAAGCCATTAAGCGACGAAGATGTACTTGGAAATTCATTAATTGAAATGAAAGTTAGCCTGCAGAAAGCCGCTGAAGAAGAAGCTCTCAGGAAAATTGAAGACGAAAAAAGAAATTGGACTACTCAAGGCCTTGCCAAGTTTGCAGATATCTTAAGGCAAAACACTAATGATATTGAAGAACTAACCTACAATATCGTTAGTAATCTAATTGAATACATGAATATTAATCAAGGTGGAATTTTTATTCTAAATGATGAAGATGAAACTAATCTATATCTTGAATTAACTGCTTGTTTTGCATACGACAGAAGGAAATTTCTTGAAAAAAGAGTAAAAATTGGAGAAGGTCTTATTGGAACATGCTACCTGGAAGGACAGACTATCTACCTTATAGATATTCCAAAAAATTATATTAAGATAACATCAGGACTTGGTGATGAAAATCCAAGCTCATTATTAATTGTACCGCTTAAAATTAACGATAAAATATTTGGTGTAATAGAATTAGCGTCATTTCATAAACTAGAAGATTACAAAATTGAATTTGTTGAAAAAATAGGTGAAAGTATAGCTTCAACAATTGCTAATGTAAAAATAAACAATAACACTGCTTTATTACTTGAAAAATCGCAACAACAAGCTGAAGAGATGAGGGCACAGGAAGAGGAAATGAGGCAAAACATGGAAGAGCTTTCTGCTACTCAAGAGGCTATGGCTGAGAAAGATAGGGAAAACCAATTTAGGATTGCTGAATTAAATCAGGAAATTACCAGGCTGGAATCATTACTTTCCCAAAAAGGCTTATCAAATAATCAAAATCAGCAAAATGATTTTAATGACGAAATAAATGATTCGTTTTCACCTGAGGAAGATTTAAATATCAGTGAACCAACACTCGAGGAGGAAAATGATATTATAACTGAAGAAGAACTTGAAATTGATGAAGACCTCATTAGTACTGATGAAGATTTAGTGATAGATTCTACCTCTGAAGATATTACTGATTCTGATATTGAAACTACTAAAGAATTATCAGAAAACGAACCTGATATTCAAAGTGAAAATATTACTCCCGAAAGCACTGAATCGGGCGATATTACCAATGACTTATTAAAAGGAAACTCTGAAACCCAAAAAGAATGGGAAAAGCATTTAGGTAAGTCTGGTAAGATTTTTAAAAAAAGTAAGAAAAAATAAATAAACCATGAGTTGGATTTCACTTCTTTCAGAAAATCCATTTTATGAGTTTGCAATAATTCTTTTTTTTGCTGCTCTTCTAGGAGGGTTGGGGCAAATTTTGAAGCAGCCTTTAATTGTAATGTTTATTGCCCTCGGAATTATTGTTGGGCCTGCTATTCTCGATGTTGTAAAATCAAAAGACAACATACATCTATTATCCGAAATAGGAATTGCTATTCTGCTTTTCATTGTTGGATTAAAACTTGACCTTAGGATTATAAAGTCGGTTGGAAGAATAGCCCTTCTCACAGGACTTGGACAGGTTCTATTTACAAGTTTAATTGGATACTTCATTGGGGTTGGATTAGGATTCTCTAACCTCCATAGTTTTTATATTGCGGTTGCATTGACATTTTCTAGCACTATCATTATTGTTAAGCTTCTTACGGATAAAAAAGAAATAGACTCTCTGCATGGGCAAATTGCCATAGGATTCCTTATTGTTCAGGATATTGTTGTTATTCTTGTAATGATTGTATTATCTACTATTGGAAAACAGCAGGATACAAACATAATGCAAGAAATTTTAACTACGGCTGTTTCAGGAGTTATTCTTATCATTCTGACTATTATAATGATGAGATATGTTATACCAAGAATAAGTTATTTTCTTGCTAAATCGATTGAAATACTAACACTTTTCGCTGTTGCATGGGCAGTTACTCTGGCAATGGCAGGTGATTTAATGGGTTTTAGCAGAGAAGTTGGAGCATTTTTAGCCGGTGTGAGCCTTGCCTCATCACAATTTAAAGATGTTATTAGCAGTAGAATGGCTAGCTTGAGAGACTTTCTGCTGTTGTTTTTCTTTGTAAATCTGGGAATTAATCTTAATCTTAGCGTAATTAGCGCTCAAGTGCCTGAAGCTGTTATTTTTTCACTTTTTGTTCTTATAGGAAATCCTTTAATAGTATTAATAATAATGGGTATAATGGGATACAGAAAAAGAACTTCTTTTCTTGCAGGGTTAACCGTCGCCCAAATAAGTGAATTTTCTTTGATATTTGCAGGACTTGGCTTAGCTGTCGGACATATTAATGAAGAGATTGTAGGATTAATAACTTTAGTTGGACTTATTACAATTGGTTTGTCAACTTATTTGATTTTATATTCTCATCAAATATATGAGTTCATTTCTCCGGCTCTAAGAATTTTTCAAAGAAAGATTCCATATAGGGAACAAAACTATAAACTTGAAATACCAAGTAATTTTGACATTATAATTTTCGGATTAGGTCGATTTGGAAGCAATATTGCAGACATGCTAGACCAACACCCTGAGATTTCTTACCTCGGCGTTGATTTTGATCCTGAAATAGTGAAAATTAACAAATCGGTTGGAAGAACCATAATTTATGGGGAGCTTGATGACCCGGAAACTATAGAACAAATTCCTCTGGAAAAAACAAAATGCATCATTTGTACTGTTCGGGAAAGCGAAGCATCAATTAAACTAATCAAAAACCTAAAAAGGAATAAATACAAGGGAAAAATATACTTAACTGCGCTTAATGAGAAAGACATAGAAATGCTTAGTCCATGCGGTGCAGATGAAATCTTGTTTCCACAGCAAATGGCTGCTGCAAACTTCTATAATTCTGTAATTAAGAAAATTTTGGACTCAGACCATTGTAAAAATTAATATATTACCAACCGAACAACCTGTGAACCATAATTGCCTTTAAGTCTAACATTTGATTGCAAATAAACTACAGCCTGAGACTGTATACCATCAATTATCTGCAATGCAATAACATCATAAGCGCTATTGTTAGGGTTCCAATACATAACAACAGCCGCAACACTGTCATATTCCGGGATTGTTGTGGGATTTACAGGTTGAGGGTTGGAGGCCAACAAAGAAAATGACAGAATTCCCAAAATCAGTAAAATACTAAGAATAGTTTTTGAGTTGCTCATAGGCTCTGTTTCATGAATTTTCCAATTATCACTAAATAAGTTGAGCAAAAATAAGCTTAAATCTTTTAATAAATAAATTCGTAACTTTGGTATAGGAAAAATTAAGCAAGTGTATGATAAAAAAAATTCTAATCGCCAACCGCGGCGAGATAGCTATGCGAGTTATGCGCTCTTGCAGGGAAATGGGCATAAAAACAGTGGCTATTTTCTCAGAGGCCGATCGAACTTCCAAACATGTTAGTTTTGCAGATGAAGCTGTTTGTGTTGGGCCTGCTCCTTCAAAAGAAAGCTATCTTGTTGCTGACAACATAATCAAAGCCTGTAAAGACACCGGAGCTGACGCTGTTCACCCCGGATACGGTTTCCTTTCTGAAAACGCATCATTTGCAGATTGTTGCAAAAAAGAAGGCATTATTTTCATTGGGCCAAAACCATATGCAATGTGCAAGATGGGAGACAAAATTACTGCAAGAAAAACGATGATAGCAGCAGGCGTTCCTGTTGTTCCCGGCACCAAAGAAAACCTATCTGACAGGAAAAAAGCGGAAGAAATTGCAAAAAAGATAGGTTATCCTGTTATGGTTAAAGCGTCTGCAGGAGGTGGCGGCAAAGGGATGAGACTGGTAAACTCAGGCAAGGAACTATGGGAGGCAGTAGTTGCCGCTAAATCGGAGGCGTTATCTGCATTTGGAGATGATACAGTTTACATGGAAAAATATATAAAATCTCCTCACCATATTGAATTTCAGATATTGGCTGACAAGTTTGGTAATACTATTCATTTATGCGAGAGAGAATGCTCTATTCAAAGGCGACATCAGAAAATAATTGAAGAAACTCCTTCACCACTAATGACACCGGAACTTAGAGCTGAAATGGGGCAAGCTGCAATAAATGCAGCAAAATCAGTAAAATATATTGGTGCAGGAACTGTAGAATTTCTGGTAGATGATAAGCTAAACTATTATTTTCTTGAGATGAACACAAGATTACAGGTTGAACACCCAATTACAGAAAAAGTACTGGGGATAGACCTTGTAAAAGAACAAATAAATATTGCAAATGGCAAAAAATTATCATTCAAACAAAGTGATATTGTTCAACGTGGACATGCAATTGAGTGTAGAATAAATGCAGAAGATGTAGACAATAATTTCATGCCGGCCCCCGGAATAATTAAACATGTTACTGAGCCAAAGGGGATTGGAGTTAGAGTTGATAGCTATGTGTATGATGGTTATGAAATCCCGATTTATTATGACCCTATGATTTCCAAACTAATTGTTAGAGCTGCCAACAGGAAGTATGCCATAGAAAGAATGAAAAGGGTTTTGCACGAATATCGAATTTCAGGCATTAAAACAAATATCAGTTTTCTAAGAAAAATAATGGGTATTGCTGACTTTGTGAAGGGAAAATACGATACACATTTCATCGAAAAACATTATGATGCTTTATTAAAGCCTACCAAAGCTTCTAAAACACTCACAGAAGATATGGCAATAATTGCTGCATATTTTGATTATATTTTAAACCTTGAAGAAAACAAACCAAAAACGCCTGCCGAATCAAGAGCCATAAATCGTTGGAAAGAATTTGGCAAAAGAAAGGGTGTTTTGCGTATTTAAAAAACATCATTAAAAACATTACAATGGCAATAGAAATACAAATTGGTGAAAGAGTAGCAAATGTTGAACTTTTAGGCATTGACGGAAATAAAGTACAAATTCAAATTGACGATAAAACCTACGATGTTGACATAAGCATGCTGGAAAATGGCGTTTACTCTATACTACATCAAAATAAATCTTACAATTTGGAATTAGTTAAATCATCAGATGACTCCAAAAAATATGAAGTAAGCACTCTTTATAATACTCTTCCTGTTGAAATAGTTGATGTTCACAGAAAATATATGAAGAGTAGGCAAAAAGATGATATTGATGAGGGTCAGGAAAGAATCTCCACTCCGATGCCCGGCAAGGTTATTAAAATTCCGGTAAAAGTAGGTGACAAAATTGAACCGGGGCAAACAGTAATTATTGTTGAAGCTATGAAAATGCAAAGCGAATACAAGGTTAAGCGCGAATGCAAGATTAAGGAGATACTTGTTAGAGAAGGTGATACAGTGGAGGGCAACCAAACTTTGGTAATCTTAGAATAAAAAATACAGGATATGAATATGGGGTATCAGGTATCAGGTGTCTGGTATCGGGATAATTTCATTAAAAATGAGCATTATGAAGAAAGAATCAGATAATAACAAAAAGCCTAATTTTAACAAAAAGGCTAATGTAGATGTAAAAAAGGTAATAACTTTTGATGATAAGGTCAAAGTTTTTGAAAATAAAATAAAGCAAGCTGAACTTGGAGGGGGCTTGGACAAAATTAAGAAGCAGCATGAATCCGGCAAAATGACGGCCAGAGAACGAATTGAAATTTTTCTTGATGCAGGCAGTTTTGTAGAAATTGACAAACTAGTTGTGCATAAATGTACAGACTTTGGAATGGAAAAAACTAAGATTCCGGGTGATGGGATAGTTGCAGGATATGGGAAAGTTGACGGAAGACTGGTATATGTTTTTGCATACGATTTCACAGTTTTCGGAGGCTCATTAAGTCGTACCAATGCCGATAAAATAATTAAACTTCAAAAGCTGGCTTTAAAAAATGGAGTTCCTATAATAGGAATAAATGATTCAGGTGGAGCACGTATACAGGAGGGCATAAGTAGTTTAGGAGGATATGCTGATATTTTTTATAATAATACCATGGCTTCAGGTGTAATTCCACAGATTTCTGCTATTATGGGACCTTGTGCAGGTGGTGCTGTATACTCCCCTGCCCTAACAGATTTCATCTTTATGGTAAAAGATAACAGCCACATGTTTGTTACAGGCCCTGATGTTATTAAAGCCGTTACACATGAAGAAGTAACAAAAGAGGACCTCGGTGGTGCTCTTACTCACAACTCAAAAAGTGGTGTTGCTCACTTTATGGGAGAGAATGAAGAAACAACTCTGATGATGATGAGAGAATTGTTAAGTTTTCTACCATCAAACAATATGGAAGATGCCCCTATTAGACACTGCGATGATGATATTTACAGAGAAGATGAAAAACTCAACACCCTTGTTCCGGAAGACCCGAACAAACCCTATGATATAAAAGAATTGATTTATTCAGTGGTTGACAATGGATATTTCTTTGAGGTAGCTCCTCATTTTGCAGCAAATATTGTTATTGGATATGCATGGATGGGTGGACGCAGTGTAGGAATAGTAGCAAACCAACCTGCGGTTTTGGCAGGGGTATTAGATATTAATGCCTCAATTAAGGCAGCTCGTTTCATCAGATTTTGCGATGCCTTCAACATTCCGATAATAACCCTGCAGGATGTACCCGGGTTTTTGCCGGGAACTATCCAAGAACACGCAGGAATTATCCGCAACGGAGCTAAACTGGTATTCGCCTATTCAGAAGCTACTGTTCCAAAGATTACCTTGATAACAAGAAAATCATATGGTGGAGCATATTGCGTTATGTCGAGCAAACACATTGGAGCTGATGTAAACTTAGCATACCCCTCTGCTGAGATTGCGGTAATGGGACCTGAAGGTGCAGTAAACATTCTTTATAGGAATATTGACCCGGAAGAAAAGGTAAAAATCTTGGATGATTACAAAACCAGATTTGCAAACCCATACCAAGCAGCAGAATTGGGATATATCGATGAGATAATAATGCCAAAACATACCAGAATAAAACTAATTCAGGCATTGGAAATGACTGAAAATAAAACAGTTAATAATCCTCCGAAAAAGCACGGTAATATTCCGTTGTAGAAAAAAATTAATAATAGAAGTTTAGAGATTAATAAACTATTTCAATAAAATTGAATTCAATGAATTCCTAAAAAATATAATACTACCTTTGGTAGCTGAAACCAAACCTTCAGATAGCTAAACTTTTCATTTTTCGGTTTAATAATGGCGGGTTTGACAAATATAAAGTTTAATTTAAAATACAAAAAATGAAAAGAAGCATCCGCGAAGGTTTATTTCGCATATGGTATTGGTATGTAAGCAAAGCAGATAAGAATGCTGAAGTACTGTTTATGAATTATGGATATAGTGAAGGAGACAAAAAAATCCCACTTGATGAAAACAATGAATCTAATCGTTATTCCATTCAATTATACAACCACCTTGCTACTGAAACAGACTTAACCGGTAAAAATATTGCCGAAATAGGTTGTGGCAGAGGCGGCGGATTATCATATATTTTTAAGGAATATAAACCTAAAACAGCTTTGGGAGTTGATCTCAACAAACTGGCAATATCCTTCTGCAAACGCTATTATAAATATGAAGGTTTATCGTTTATTCAAGGCGATGCTCAAAATCTTTCTTTAGAAGATAATTCATGTGATGTTATTTTTAATGTTGAATCCTCACATCGTTATCCAAACATGAATGCTTTTCTTGGCGAAGTTTCAAGAATTCTAAGACCGGGTGGATATTTCTTATTTACAGATTTCCGATTCGATTATGGTGTAGACGAAATGAAAGAAAGTATTAATAACTGCAGCCTTACAATTCTTAAGCAAAGAGAAATTAATAAAGAAGTTATAGCGGCTCTTGATCTTGACGACGAGAGGAAAAGAGCATTAGTTAAAAAGCTTGTTCCAAAATTCCTTCAAAAAATTGCACTAAACTTTGCAGGTGTTAAAGGCTCCGAAACATACGAAAGATTTGTTTCAAGAAAGTATGTTTATTTTAGTTATGTCTTAAAGAAATAATATATTTGAATTTGATTTAAATATTTTATTCATCGACAAACATTAATTTGATATGGAATACTTGCTGATAATACTACTAGTCATAGCAGTTGCAAACATTATTGTATTACTATTCAAAAAGCCAAAGGTTGAAATAAAGTCTGAGCTTAGAGATATTGAATCTCTTATGTTAAAATTTGACAGTACTTTAGAAAGAACAGAAAAATCACTAAAAGACGAATTTCAGAGAAACCGAACTGAGAATAATGAAATATCCAGGATAAACAGGGAGGAACTATCAAAATCATTGACTTCGTTTAGTGAGCAATTTTCAAAAAGCATAAAAGAAGTACGAGACAGTGTTGAAAATCAGCTTCGTTACATAAGGGAAGATAATACAAAGCAGCTTGATGAGATGCGCAAAACTGTTGATGAGAAGCTGCAAAAGACCTTAAATGAGAGATTAAGCCAATCATTTGAAACTGTTGGCAAGCAACTAATTGCTGTTCAGGAGGGATTAGGTGAGATGAAAACTCTTGCCAGCGATGTAGGTGGTTTGAAAAAAGTACTGAGCAATGTTAAAATGCGAGGTGGAATTGGAGAAATACAATTGGCTATGCTTTTGGAACAGATTCTGGCACCGGAGCAATATGAAGCAAACGTAAGAACAAAATCCGGAAGTTCGGATGTTGTAGAATTTGCAGTAAAGCTCCCCGGCAGAGGAGATTCCGACAAGCCTGTATGGTTGCCAATTGATGCAAAATTCCCGAAAGAAGTGTATGAATATCTTCAAGATGCTTATGATGATGGTGATGTAAATAAAATTAACTCAGCCCAGAAAACTCTTGAGCAGACAATTAAAAAGATGGCTAAAGATATTAGCGACAAATATGTGGATCCACCTTCTACCACAGACTTTGCTATAATGTTTTTACCTTTCGAAGGTATTTATGCAGAAGTAGTAAGAAAAGCTGCTTTACTGGAAGATTTGCAAAAGAACTATAAAGTAATTGTTACCGGACCAACCACTTTGGCTGCAATATTAAACAGCTTACAAATGGGATTTAAAACTCTTGCAATACAGAAAAGAAGCGGTGAAGTTTGGCAAGTATTGGCTGCAGTTAAAAAAGAGTTTGAAAGTTTTGGAGGCATGATGGAAAAAGCACAGAAAAACATTCAAACCGGATTAAATCAGTTGGATGATGTAATGGGAAAAAGGACAAGAGCAATACAGAGAAGGCTGAAAAACGTCACATCACTTACAGAAGCAGAATCTAAAAACATTATACCCGAATTATCTGATTCTAATTACATTGAAGATGACGAGGAAGAAGATGTAAATGAGAATGAATAGTTTGCGATGAACGAGCAAAGAATCCTTATTGAATGTAAAAAGCTAACATCAGTATTTTCTTAAAAATATTTTTTTTCGTAAATAGAAAATCACAGTCCCGGAAATCATACCTATAATATAACCTCCCGGCAGTCCCACCGCACAAATAGCAACAATAATAGCTATTAGCAGAAGGCTTCTTTCAGCGGCAATATCCCTAATTAGCACTATTAATGCAAATCCTTCAAAAAGAAGTATTACACCCAAAATGGGTTTGGGGAATAACATTAGCGACTCTGCGCTGTTTCCACTAAAAAACAGTCCTAAACAAATATATATCAAACCATAGATAAACGCTGAGCCACCGGTTCGACCTCCAAAAGTGTAATGACCGGCAATACCGCCTGACCCATGACAAACAGGTATTCCACCCAATAATGGAGCAAGCAGATTCATAATGGAATATGTAATACCAATTTTTTTTACAGTGATTTTTTTCTCAGGAAAATAATCCATTGCTATTTGATTTGTAGCGAAAACCGAATTGCCAAGAGATAATGGAATTTGCGGTAATGCAAGAACTATAAATCCGGTAATTATGCTTTGTAGCTTAATATCAGGAGTATTATAAGCAGGCAAAGAAAATCCGACGCCTGACAAAATTTCAAAATTAAAAACGGCAGTATATATAAGCCCCAATACAATAATGAAAATTGCAGGTGGATATTTCTTGTTTCCAAGCAGAATAACTCCTGTTGTGAAAGCTATAGCTGCAAAAACAAATCCGGTATACCCATCTGAGGGAATATAATCTTTTACTGCCAACAAGCATAGCTGCAATCCCAAGCCAAACTGGATTCCACGAATAACTGCTTTAGGAATAACTTTGCTAAGCCATGTAAGCAATCCAGTTAATGACAATATCAGCATAAATAAACCAATTGCCAAACCGCCGCCCCATATTACATCTGCGGAAATATTTTGAGTGATAACAATTAATGCAACTGCTTTTAGAGGCTGAACCGGCATTGGTATTCCATAAATTATTGCAGTTAGCAATTGCAAAACACCAAAAACAATAAGAGTATTTGAAATATTCAAATCGGTAGCTAGCAGCATCCCGATTATCAGAGGCAAATCTGTGCCAATATCACCAAAAGCACCCGAGAGTTCGTTTCTATTAAATTTTATCCTTTCTTTTATGACAGAAAACATGTTTATCAGCTAGTTTAAACTATTCTTTTAGCAATTTCCACAAACTTGTCAGACAGAACAAAATTAATGATTGTCTCTTTTTTTAACGTGAGTGCTGATATGAATAATTTTTGCAAATTTAAAACAATTTGGAATGGGAGAGATATTAACAATAACAACTTTATTGATTCTAATATAAAGCCCATCTTTTCTGCGCAAAACAGAAAAGACGGGCAAAAAGTATATATTTTCTTAAGTCAAATATTCAGGCTATTCTTTTATGCAGCGAACTGAAAATCCTCTATTTTTGTTAGCAGCATAATGTTCAATCCACGAATAAGCATTTCCAAAACTAAATCTCCATGCGTTTGCAGAATTGCTTTCAGTTGATGTCCAGTAAAAACCCGAAATTCCTATAGAGAAGAAAGTTCCTGACTCAAACCTCAAGCCGGTGGTAATAGCAGAAAATCCATAATCATTAGAACCGAAATGATTCGAATGATAATCCCATCTTGGATGAACTGATGTAGCGCATTCTCCTCCTAAAGGTGATGAAACTTGACGACAAGACTTTAAAATATTACCCGCAAAATTCTCAATTCCACTTGATTCTTTAACATAATTAATAAGTTCTGTCCAATCAGCATTATTAGGCACTTTCCAACCCACAGGGCATAGCCCTCTCTCATCGGAAACAGCATACCAATTATATAAACCACCATATGCTTTAAGGACTTCATTTTCTGAATTTAAGCCATTAATACTTGAATGAGGATATATTGCCATTGCACCATATGAAGAAGCACCCCAATCAGCATCACTTAAATCAACGGGAATAAGATCACCGTTCCTATATTTTGTAGTTTTAAGGTTATCGGCAAACCAGGTCTGTGTACCAATTGTTACAACATCATACTCATTGCCATCAATATCAATTACTGTTGAAATGATTGGTAAGGTCTGAAAATTTACTTCATCTCCATAGCTTATTCCTGCTTCGTTAATAGCAAATGCCCTTACAAAATAATATGTATTTGGCTGAAGATTAGACATTTCCAAATCAAAACTACATTCAAAATAATTTGTTTCAACATAACTATTTAAAATTGTCGGGTAAGGACTTGTGCTCCAACAGATTCCGTATTTGATAATATCTGCTCCACCATCAGAAATAATTTCGCCTCCTGATAAGGCTGAGGTTTGTGAGATACCTGAAACATTCTTAGTGGAAAGTAATGGAGAATTTATTTCTATCAAGGTTGTAAAGTTTTTTTCAGCACCAAATGCTATTCCTTCACTATTAAGAGCATACGCTTTATAATAGTATGTAGTATTAGGTTCAAGCTCCTTTATCATAACAGAATATTCCATGTATTCTCCATTATAAATTATCTTGCTTGAAGAGTTGTTAAGATTTGCATCTGTACCATATAGAAATCCTTTTTCCAAAATTATTGCTCCTCCATCATCCAATAAAACACCTCCAATTAAGGCAGTGGTTTGGGTAATATTTGCTGCATCAATTGTTGTTACTTCCGGAAGAGTAGTTATTTCTTCTTTTTTACAACTAAAAACCAACATTAAAACAGCAGCAATAAAGCTAATTCTAAATATTTTGATTTTTTTCCCTGTTTTCATTACTTTCAGATTTAAATGTGAATAAAAAGCATTACGAATAAATAAATTACTGCTTGAGTAATTTAAAATGCTGCAAGCTACCTCCTGAGGAAATTTTTACGAGGTACAATCCTTGGCGTAATTCACTAATATTTACCGAACTTGACCCAGAAACACCAAATAACATTGTCGTGTTTACTAGTTTCCCACTAATATCGTAAATTCTTATTTCAATACTTTCATAAGAATTATTCGCATCAATATAAAGGACATCTTTTGCAGGATTAGGGTAAATTCTCACAGTTAATCCATTATCAAAAATTGGCAATCGTGTTGTGTTGTCATCTTCCTGATTTTCCCCAAAAACGAATTTATTATAGTTAAGCCAAAGTCCTTCCCACCAATCAAAAACAGACAGTAATAATTCCACCGGTTGTCCTTGATTGTCAAACTCACCATTAAAACAATAACCACTATCTATTTCCCATTCAGCTATAGGATAACTAAAATTGTATTCTTCAACATACTTAACTTTAAAGTTGTGCTCGTTGTAGGATGACAACATCCTGTAGACTTCAATCCATGCATCATAGAAGAAAAACTCCTCAAGAAAAAGAGATTCTTCAAAAGTTATAGGGTTATACTCAAAAGACAAACGAAAGAATGGTTCCCAATTTTCGCTCTTCCATTCGCTCATATCATCTTTTACCCAAACTGTAATAGATTCTAACAATTTTTCATTTATATCAAACCAGCTTACATCAGTAACCTTGTATTGGATAATCCATTCATCATATTCAAAAATGCTTATCATTACCTCATGATACACTGTATTCTCTCCTAAATAGTAAAATTCTTCTTTGTTTGAGTATTCAAAACCTTGACCGTCAGGAATGCTATAAACGGCTTCAATTTGTCTTCCAAGGTCATCAAAGTAATATTCATCCATATATGATGGGTGCCATTGATTGCCTGGGATAAAAAGCGACCAAAAATAAGCGGTAATTTTACTTGGATTGCCATCTTCATTATACTCAAAATCCTGACGAAACTTATAATAATCATCCCAGTCACTTTTAGAATTATCCCAATCGCTATGCGTTTCGAGAGTCATATTGCCATACGTGTCATATTCAAAACTTTGTCTTCTGCTCTTCTGCCATGTTTCTGAAGAAAAATCGAAGTAATAATAAACTTTTTCAGAGAGTTCTCCTGATAAATGATAAGTAAATGTTTCCTTTTCAATGAAGATAAAATCGTTATTATCAGGTATTTCTCTAATAATTTCAACAACTTTACCTTCATCATATTTAAACGACTCTCTTGTATATAATTCGTAGGTATCTGAAAATGAATCCCAGTTGTATGTTAGCAGCACCTCTGCGCTATGTTTAAGTATCTCTTGAGTATCATAATATTTTGCATTTCGATTTCCTTTTCGAGCTTCGTTTTGAAGTTTAGTTGATTTTTCAATTTGATTCATAAAAATCGACCTAGATGCTGGTTGTTGGTGAATTTCTTTTGTTTGGTTTTTGGAATAGGCAGTTGCTGCTATTGAAAAAACCAGGGCTAGTGTACAAATGCTTGTTTTCATAGTGCAAAGAGTTTTAATTAATAATGAACAAAAACTAACCAAAAATAGTTTGCTAAAAAAGCTTCAGCAATTATTTGTTTATGAATGACAAAAACACAATATTGAATGACAAAAAAAACCGCAGAAATGCTTTCTGCGGTTTTACACCATTGTTCATAATATTGTTAAAAACCTTGGAAAATGTATCTTAGCTCTATTCTAAACCAAATAATCAAGTCACTCTTGTTCGAGTTTTGTTGAAAAACCGGCATAAATGGGTTATTATCTGCATCATTTTTTGGTTTATAGTGCCAGCTTAATGCAGGAGCAGCAATAATATGAAAGTTAGGAGTGAAATTATACCCAAATCCGGCAGAGATCGATGTTGTAATTTGAGTATTCTTACCAACTGTATTAAGTGTTGTTAACTCAGGATTAAAAAACAGTTTTTCTCCAATTGGCAAGATGGTACCAATACCTGCACCTGTAGCAAGACCATTTTCCCATTCAGGGTTGTAAGCAACATTAATGGATGTATAAAACTTTCTAACACCCAACTTGAAAGCTAAATTATAAGGATATATTTCATTCATTCCCAACTCGAGCGCCTGATATCCGCCATTTTTTATAACAGAAATAAACCCGATAGGAATGCCTTGCTCAAGGGAATCAACCACGTTAATAAAACCCACTTGTAAACCATCCAGTTTTCTGGAAGCATTAACAAAGCCAAACTGCGCTCCTTTAGTATTTTTGCCTGAGGTGTTTACAAAACCAAATTGTGCCCCCTGCAAAGAATCGGCTGATGTATTTATAAAACCACCTTGTATTCCTTTAGTTTTACCTGCTGTAGTATTAATAAAACCTGCCTGAATACCTTTATAGTCTCTTGCTGTTGTATTAATAAATCCCAATTGTGCCCCTGTTGACGATCCTCCAACTGTATTTATAAAGCCATATTGCAATCCGGTAAGATTACTCGCAGTACTATTTATAAATCCGGCCTGTACTCCTTTTAATTCCATTCCAACAGTATTAAAGTACCCAAACTGAGCACCTTGAAAGTTTTTGTAATTAACATTCACAAAACCTGCATGAAGACTACTGTGGTTACCTCTTGCAATATTAACAAACCCTATTAATGGGACATTAAAACCATCGGGCACAAGATTAACTGCCACTGCATAAATAACCTTACCATCATTTTCTGATGAATGTTCTTGAGCACTTACGTTTGTTTTTAAAATAATGCCTGTAGCCAGACACAAAAAAATTGCTAGTTTTTTCATAGTTGTAAATTTTTAGATTAATGAATTATTGAAACTAAAACCAAAAATGATTTCATATTTCGGGCAAAACTATGACAGCAATCTTAAAGGCTAAAAAAAATGTTTATGAATGACGAATTCTTCATATTGAATAGTTGAATCTACAATTTTCAAAAACAAAGAGGTGGACGCACTTTTCTATGCCCTGCCTTCGAGCCATTTTTTAAATTGAGTTACTTTATCAATACTAACCAGAACAATATCATCGGGCTTGGGCGTGATATCCAGTTTTAATCTGCTTGTAGAGTATATATGAACCTCTTTTATGGCATCAAGGGCAACAAGCATTTGGCGATTAATTCTGAAGAACTCCTTGGGGTCAAGTTCATTACTTAATGCATCAAGGCTTAAATCAACATAATAAGAATATCCATCATAAAGAAATGCGGAAGTAAAACCTCCTTCACTCTTAAAATATCCAATATCAGATGTCGCAAAAGTTTTTATCTTCTGCCCTACTCTTACCGAGAATCTTTCACGGTAGCTTACATCTTTCTTTACGATAAGGTCATACAATTTGTGAAATTCCATATTTACTGCAGCATCAGCTTTTATTTCGCTGTATTTTTTCAAAGCAGCATTTAGTTCTTCTTGTACTATTGGCTTAAGCAAATAGTCTATACTCCTAAGTTTAAATGCCTTAATTGCGTATTCGTCAAAAGCCGTTGTGAAAATAATCGAGCTGTTTATTTTTACTTTTTCAAAAATGGCGAAGCTAAGATCATCTTCAAGATGAATATCAAGAAAAATGAGCTCAGGGTGATCGTTTTTCTGAAACCAATCTATTGATTCTTCAACAGATTCAAGCTGCGCCAACACTTTTATATCCTTGTCGTAGGACAAAATCATTTTTTTCAGTCTTTCAGAAGCTAGAGCTTCATCTTCAATTATTACAACATTCATTAGTTATGTGGTTTTTGATTTATCAATGGAATTTTTGCAACAAATTCGTTATTTGCAATTTCAAAAACAGGCTCTCTCTCAGAAAGCAGTGCAT
>CAZRNU010000065.1:0-16505 GCA_964601515.1 uncultured Bacteroidales bacterium
GTCTATATAGGCATTACTGTGTATTCAGAGAATAGCTCCGATAGGAGCTAAATGTCTATAGAAACAATTGCGGCATGAATTCAGGCGCTGCGCTATACAGTTTGTTAAATGCAAAAATGTTTATTGTCAGCGCAACGAAGAGAGCGTTTTGTTGATGTAGAGACGTGCCTGTTAGGCACGTCTCTAACAGAAATATCCGCAATCCACGTAGAGCCATGCCTGCAGGCGTGGCTCTACATAATGGCACGTCTCATTAGTTAATGAAAAATTC
The DNA here is from genome assembly GCA_964601515.1 of uncultured Bacteroidales bacterium. Taxonomy (GTDB): domain Bacteria; phylum Bacteroidota; class Bacteroidia; order Bacteroidales; family UBA7960; genus PWND01. The sequence continues at coordinate 272 of CAZRNU010000065.1, forward strand.
AAAGAATTTTTTCAGAAAAATGTAGCAGCGCTTTAGCTACGCCCCCCTTTCTTCCCATTATTGGGAATAAAAACTATGATTTTGGGGTTGGAATGTTCTAGGTGCACTACATAAATCAGCCCCCGACATCAAGGCCTTCCGTGATGAGGTTCTTGTTTTTCATAAATAACAACTATTTTATCATAGTTCTTTCTGTTTACTTTTATTATTACTCTTTCAGGAGCAGATTCAGTATATGCTTCGAAATATAAATACTTCCAACTTTTTCGTAAGTATTTAAAACGAGTTAAAGCCGTTTTTAACTCTAAAAAATAATAGAAACTTTCAGGATTTCTTATATCTAAATCGAAATATTTGGCGATAGGATGTAAAAACAAATTTCCACTTATGAAAATAACTTCGAAACTTTGCCTATCGAACCCAACCAGATATTTACGATATGAATAAATTGGCCTATATATAGTATAATCATCAAAAAAGCTTTTGTGTTTATTTTGAAATCCAACTTGATAAATATCCATTTTTTTATTAGGAATCTTATACTCAGTAAGAGTAAATTCTAAAACTAAATATGAACCTCGGTCAGGAAAACCTCTCCAACTAAGACTATTGACAATAAAACCATCTGCATAGTTTCTTGTAAGATCCTGACTCATTTTAAATAATATATTTTTCATTACTGTATTATATAAATATTCGTCTGGAACTTCAGCCCTACTAGCAGAATAAATAATTTGAGAATAACAATTGTTGCAAATAATTATAATTATTATTGAAAAAATAAAGTTCTTCATGGTCATTTTTTAATTTCTAATTTTCTAATTTTCTTCTTGAATTAACCCATTCATTATGCTCTTGTACTATTGTTTGCCAATGGCGCCACTTCCTATTCATTTGTTTTACTTGCTGCCCATTATATTGGTTATGTTTCAAAATTAATTGTTTTTTCTTTTATAACCTATTTGTTGACGATTTGTACATTCCAACTCCTCTTTGCCGCATTTCATGTCGTTTTTCAATTCACCCTCCGTAGCTTCCACGTTTTGCCCGGCCTGCCCACAGCGATACACAAATGTATTACCGTACAAATGTAGAGACGTGCCTGTCAGGCACGTCTCTACAGGTCACATGTGAAAATCAAATGCCATTTTATAATCTTAAATCTTATAAATCTTCAATCTTACAAATCTTACAAATCTTATAAATCTTCAATCCTTTCAATCCACCAGCTCCAGAGGAGCGAAATGTCTATAGAAACTAAAATAAAAAATCACTCGCATGTTTTTCAAAAGAAAATAATACTATCTTTGCACCCTGAAATTTAGCCCGTTAAATTATCCAAATATAGCCAAAGCGAAATTATTAACAATTAATTGTTAATAAAATTTGCAAGGTTCGTAAAATTAATTTAGTTTTGCACCCCCTAAAATTGGGGATGTTTATTTTTTAGATAGTTAGATACAGCAAATCATTAAATGATGGACACATTAAGTTATAAAACAATTTCTGCTAATAAAGAAAGCGTAAACAAAGAATGGGTATTGGTTGATGCAGATGGTCAGGTATTAGGTAGATTAGCAACAAAAGTTGCTAAACTTCTTCGCGGAAAATACAAAACAAATTTCACTCCTCATGTTGACTGTGGTGATAATGTTGTTGTTATTAATGCCGGAAAAATTCTTATTACCGGAAACAAAATGGATCAGAAAGAGTATGTTAGACATACAGAATATCCTGGTGGACAACGCTTTACAAAAGTGAGCGATCTTATGAAAAGCAAGCCTGAAACTGTAATTGTTAAAGCGGTTAAAGGTATGCTTCCAAAAAACAAATTAGGTGCTGCTATTTTGAAAAACCTTTACGTTTATCCAAACGCAGAACATAAGCAAGAAGCTCAACAACCCAAGACAATTAATCTTAATTCAATAATGTAATCATGGAAGTAATTAACGCTATAGGTAGAAGAAAAACTGCTGTTGCCAGAGTTTATGTTAAACCCGGCAATGGAAATATTACCGTAAATAAAAAAGATTACAAAGAATATTTTCCTTCTGGCCCGATACATTATATTGTAAATCAGGCTTTTCAGATAACTAATACTGAAAACAAGTATGATGTTCTGGTTAATCTTAATGGAGGTGGAATTAAAGGACAAGCAGAAGCTTTAAGATTAGCAATTTCTAAAGTTCTTATTCAGATAAATCCTGAATTCAGACCGCCACTGAAAGAAAAAGGTTTGTTGCGTCGCGACCCACGTATGGTTGAGCGTAAAAAACCCGGTCAAAGAAAGGCAAGAAAGAAATTTCAATTCAGCAAACGTTAACATTTTTGGAAATATTATAAAGAACATGGCTAGAACCAATTATAACGAATTATTAGACGCAGGTGTACATTTTGGTCATCTTAAAAGAAAATGGAATCCGTTTATGGCTCCTTACATTTTTATGGAACGTAACGGCATACACATTATAGACCTTAACAAAACTATTGCGAAAATCGACGACGCAGCAGCAGCTCTTAAGCAAATTGCAAAGTCAGGCAAAAAAGTTCTTTTTGTTGCTACAAAAAAGCAAGCAAAAGAAGTTGTGGCCGATCTAGTTAAACAAGTCAATATGCCTTTTGTTACTGAAAGATGGCCCGGTGGCATGCTTACAAATTTTGCTACTATCCGCAAAGCGGTTAAAAAAATGTCTACAATCGACAAAATGGCAACCGATGGTACTTTCGAAAAAATGTCGAAAAAAGAAAGACTTCAGGTATCCAGAGAAAGAGCAAAACTTGAAAAACAACTTGGTAGTATTGCCGATCTAACCAGACTTCCGGCAGCTATTTTTGTGGTTGATATCTGTAAAGAACATATTGCGGTTGCTGAAGCTCACAAACTCAATATTCCTACATTTGCTATCGTTGATACAAATGCAAATCCAAATGAAGTTGATTTCCCGATTCCGGCAAACGACGATGCTGCAAAATCTATTGGCATTATTGTGAAAACAATGGTTGACGCAATACAGGAAGGTATTACTGAACGTAAATTAGAAAAAGACAAGCAAACAGAAGAAGAGGAAGAAAGAGAAAAGGAAAGAGAACTTAAAAAGGCGGAAGCTGCTAGGTTGTTAGAAGAAAAAGGTATTGACGAGGAAGAACTAGAAACGGATGTTGCAGGCGGAAAACAAATCAAGAAAATTAAACTTGATGGCGAAGAAGATGAAATGAAAAAGGCAGCAAAAAAACCAAGAGGCCCAATATCTAAAAAACCGGGAGCTCCAAAGAAAAAGTAATTAAAATATAAAATTTAACTCATTATAATTATGGCAAATATAACCGCAGCAGAAGTTAATGAACTACGCAAGCAAACCGGCGCAGGTATGATGGATTGCAAGAAAGCTCTTGTTGAGGCCGATGGTAATTTCGAATTGGCTATAGAGAATCTTCGCAAAAAAGGACAAAAACTTGCAGCTAGCCGTGCCGATAGAGACGCAAGTGAAGGTATCGTTCTTACTCGTACTAGTGCACAAAAAGATAAAGCATTTATGATAATGCTAAACTGTGAAACTGACTTTGTTGCTAAGAACCAAGAAATGATTGATTTTGCAAGCTCTCTTCTTGATATTGCTGTTCAAAACAACTGCAAAAGCGCAGAAGATGTTTTAAATCAAATAGTTAATGGCAGAAAAGTTTCAGATCTTGTTACTGATATGATTGGAAAAACAGGCGAAAAACTAGAACTTGCTAAAACCGACATGGTAGAAGGTAAAATTGCATTTGCATATACTCACCCCGGAAACAGAGTTGGCGCAATAGCTGCATTGTCAGTTAAAGACGCTAAAGATATCGAAAGTATTGGTAAAGATGTTGTTATGCAGATTGCTGCTATGGCACCTATTGCTATCGATAAAGATGACGTTTGTCAATCAGTTATCAATAAAGAGATTGAAATTGGTAAAGAACAAGCAAGAGAAGAAGGAAAACCTGAAGAAATGCTTGAAAAAATTGCATTAGGAAAACTAAATAAATTCTACAAAGAGAATACTCTTCTTAATCAGGAATTTATTAAGGACAACAAAAAAACTGTAAGCCAAATGCTATCAGAAGCTCATAAAGACCTTACAGTTGTTGCTTTTAAAAGATATACTTTGTCATAACAGACAATGTTTTTATAGAAAAGAGGCTTTTTAGCCTCTTTTTTTTTGTCTTTTAGGTTGATTTTTGAAATAATCATGTTTTTATATGATGAAATTCACTAAACTTGCATACGATTAAAGACATCATTATGCAATATAAAAGAGTACTATTAAAACTAAGCGGAGAATCGCTTGCAGGAAACTCTTCCTACGGAATTGAACAATCAGCCCTCGAACTATACGCTGATGAGATTGTTGACATTGCCAACGAAGGAATTCAAACAGCTATTGTACTTGGAGGAGGCAATATCTTTAGAGGTATTCAAGGAATGGACAAAGGAGTAGACAGGGTTCAGGGAGATTATATGGGAATGCTTGCAACTGTTATTAATTCGATCGCAATGCAGTCTACTCTAAAAAGAAGGGGAGTTGAATCTACCGTTTTATCGGGCTTGCCTATAGACCCCGTTTGTGAAAAAATGTCTGCCTCTAAAGCAATTAAATTACTTCAGGAAGGTCATGTTGTGATTATTGCGGGAGGTACAGGAAACCCTTTCTTTACAACTGATACTGCTGCTGCACTTAGAGCGGTTGAAATTAACGCTGATGTAATTCTGAAAGGGACAAGAGTTGATGGTGTTTATGATAAAGACCCTGAAAAACATCAAGATGCTGTAAAATACGAAGAGCTTACTTTTGAGGAAGCCTATAAAAATAATTTAAAAATTATGGACCTTACTGCATTTACACTTTGTAAGGAAAACAACATTCCTGTTGTTGTTTTTAATATTAATACCAAGGGAAATCTTACATCAATTATATTAAAAGGTAAAAATACCGGAACTCTAGTAAAAAACTAATCAACTAATATAGTTGGATTTTAAAATATTAATTACAAATTCTTAATTTAAAATATTGTTATAAATTTGCAGACAAACATTTGTATAATACAAATTCTTGAGCTATGAATGAAGATTTAGATTTTTTGTTTGAAGAAGCAAAGGAAAAAATGGAAAACACCATCGGTCATTTGGATCGCGAACTTGTTAAAATTAGAGCGGGAAAAGCAAACCCTCAAATGCTTGATAGTGTTAAAGTGGATTATTACGGAACAATGACTAAATTGTCTCAGGTTGCAAACATCAATACGCCAGACCCAAAGAGTATTGTTGTTCAACCTTGGGAAAAAAACATGCTTGCTCCGATTGAAAAAGCTATTATGGCTGCCAACCTTGGCTTTAATCCCCAAAACGACGGAACTATTATCAGAATCATTGTTCCTGTGCTTACTGAAGAGAGAAGGAGGGATTTAGTGAAGAAAGTAAAAGGCGAAGGTGAAACTTCTAAAGTTGGCATCAGGAATATCAGACGAGATGTATTGGATAGTTCTAAAAAACTTGAAAAAGAAGGTGTTCCGGAAGACCTTGTGAAAAGATTTGAGACCCAAATTCAAGATCTTACAAATAAATACATCGCCAAAATAGACTCTTTACTGGAGATAAAAGAAAAAGACATTATGACAGTGTAATAAAGTGCTATATAAAGCAATTATTACAGATTTCCGGGTTATTACCCGCCAATATATTTTTTCTTATTGATAGCAACTCTTTCGAATACCAAAAAGAGTTGCTTTTTATTTCTTCTGAAATTATATGCAAGGGAATTTTGTCATTACAACAAACAATAGCCTTGTTATCAGATGTGAAAATCGCGTGGCTCCAAAGCCTGAAACAACTATTTTTTCTTTTCTTTGAAGCCAAATATCTGTTATACTTTCTGTTTTGTGGTAGAAATTTATCTTGATTATCATACACTTGCATACTTTTAAATTCCAACTTGTCTACCCCTAAAGAATATGCGAATTTTTTGGCTTGCTTTATGTCTAATTCATTCTTTTTATTTACTAAATATTGCATCACAATATATGGAGTTTTCTTTTTTCTCATCAAGCGCAAGTCTATAATGTTTTTAACTCCGCGTTTAACCATTTCGAGGCTTCCTCCCTGCCTGTAAAAAGAATATGTGTTTTGATCTGTGCCATCAATTGAAACAATGATTTTATCAAGACCTGATTCAATTATCTTTTTCGCAATGTCATCGGTTATTAGCAAGCCATTTGTTGAAATAAATGTATAATAATTAAGCCTTTTGGCCATTTTTATCATATCATAAACATCTTTATTTAACAAAGGCTCTCCCTGATGATAAAAGCTGGCATAAAATGAATTTACGGCAAAATGAGTAAGTGTAGAATTAACAAATTCTTTAGAGATAAAAGGTTGGTTTCTAATGGTTTCCTTTCTGCCAACAATACACTGAGGACAAGTTAAATTGCAAATTGAAGATACCTCAAAAGTGAGGGAGAATGGATTAGCCAACACAATTGGCTTTTTTATAACTCTTGAGTAAAAATATCCTAAAATAATTTTCAAATAATTATATGACCTACTGAAAGACAATGTCTTAAAAAGTTGAAGACTATTCTTGAATGCATTTTTATATGAAATTATCATTTTATTTGTAGTAAAGACATTGTTTATCTTTAGTATTTAAGCTCAATTTTATGCTTTTAAGGATATTTAATGCTGATTCTCTGTCTTTTATAAGTTGACTTTTTAAGTTATCAAGGTTAGAAAATTTAATCTCATCTCTTATTTTTTCGATGAAATGTATACTAATCTCTTCTCCATAAAGATCTTGATTTATATCAAATAAATGAGCCTCAATTGTTATGTCTTGAAGCCCCAGAGTTGGCCTTACACCAATGTTTACCATCGCTTCATGCCAGCTATCCGAAAACCAACTCATTGCCGCATATACGCCCTTTGCCGGAATTATTGTATCGCTCTTTACTTCGATATTTGCAGTTGGAAATCCTAATTCTCTGCCAATTTTGTTGCCACTCACAACAACTCCTTGTAAACTGTAATAATAGCCTAAACCTTCAGCCAAGCATTTCACTTTGCCAAGTTTAAGCAAATAATTTATATTTACATCCGACTTATTAATCATTAATTTTTTGTTAGAAACATTTATAAACAAAAGTAATTAAAAATTTTCCAAAACATTTTCCCTAATACATTTGAAAACAATAGGTTTTGATTTTTTTTAGAGAAGGTGACCAAAATTTTTTATAAAAAACAAAATTTGATTATAAAAATGTTTATTTTAGCCTTTGCAAGTTGGGTATCAACCATTTTCACGGACTTAATCATCATACATACAATATTTACCACATGGAACGCATCACAGGAAAAATTTCTCAGGTTATAGGCCCGGTAGTTGACGTGTCTTTTGATAATACTAATAAGCTTCCGAATATTTATGACGCTTTGGAAGTTATTAATTCTCAAGGATTGAAAATTATTTTGGAATGTCAACAACACAAGGGAGAAGACACTATTAGAACAATAGCAATGGATTCAACTGATGGCCTTTATAGAGGCATGGAAGTAGTCTCGCTTGGCGGCCCAATTACTGTTCCCGCAGGAGAGGAGATCAGAGGAAGATTGTTTAATGTTGTTGGTGAGGCAATTGATGGAATGGAAGATGTAAAAACAGCTAAAAGATACTCAATACACAGAGATGCTCCAAAATTTGAGAATCTTAAGACAGAGGTTGAAATGTTGTTTACCGGGATAAAAGTGATAGACTTGCTTGCTCCATATCCTAAAGGTGGAAAGATTGGCTTGTTTGGAGGTGCAGGTGTTGGTAAAACCGTTCTTATCATGGAGCTTATCAACAACATTGCAAAGGGTTATCAGGGCACATCTGTTTTTGCAGGTGTTGGTGAAAGAACACGTGAAGGAAATGATCTTCTCCGCGAGATGATAGAATCGGGAGTTATTAAATATGGTGATGAATTTATTAAGAGCATGCACGAAGGAAAGTGGGATCTTTCAAAAGTTAACATGAAAGAATTAGCTACCTCCCAAGCAACTCTTGTTTTTGGACAGATGAATGAACCACCCGGTGCACGCGCAAGAGTTGCTTTGTCGGGCCTTGCTGTTGCAGAATATTTCAGAGACGGCGATGATGAAGCCTCCGGATCCGATATTCTTTTCTTTATGGATAACATTTTTAGATTTACGCAAGCAGGATCTGAAGTTTCAGCACTTCTTGGTCGTATGCCTTCCGCGGTTGGGTATCAACCTACATTAGCAACTGAAATGGGGGTTATGCAGGAGAGAATTTCGTCAACAAAAAGGGGGTCTATTACCTCTGTTCAAGCTGTTTATGTTCCGGCTGACGACCTTACCGACCCTGCTCCGGCAACAACATTCTCTCACCTTGATGCTACTACAGTGTTAAGTAGAAAAGTATTTGAGCTTGGTATTTATCCTGCGGTTGATCCACTTGATTCAACATCCAGAATTCTTGAACCATCTGTTGTTGGTGAAGAACATTATAATATTTCTAAACAGGTGAAAATGCTTCTTCAAAGATATAAGGAGCTTCAGGATATTATCGCTATTCTTGGTATGGATGAATTGTCTGAAGAAGATAAACTTGTTGTACACAGGGCAAGAAGAGTTCAAAGATTCCTTTCTCAACCGTTTTTTATGGCAGAACAGTTTTCTGGAGTTAAAGGCGCTTTTGTTTCAATGGAAGATACTATCAAGGGATTTAAAATGATACTAAACGGTGAAGTTGATCAATACCCGGAAGCTGCTTTCAACCTTGTTGGGACAATTGAAGAGGCAATTGAAAAAGGAAAAAATATCTTAAGAGAAACAGAAAAAAAATAATATAGAACCATGTCAATGCATCTTGAAGTAATATCCCCCGAAAAATGCCTATACAATGGGGATGTAGTACTTGTCCAATTACCCGGAAAAATGGGGTCGTTTGAGATTTTAAATAATCACGCACCCATTATAGCTCTATTAGACAGTGGAACTATGAAAATTATTGATGCTGAAAGAAATAAAGTTACACTGAAAATAGGAAGCGGAGTTGTTGAGGTTTTTGACAACAAGATTTTAGTACTGTCAGATTCTTAACAGACAAATATTATTAATATTGAGGCCTTTTTAGGCCTCTTTTTTTTACTAACGCTTTGTATGACAATATACTTGCATTATTTAGAATAAAGAACGCAATCTTTCGTATAAAAATATTAATCATATTTGTTATCTTTACAGGCGCTTTTGAAAATTAATACAGATGGAAAAAAGATGGGTAGTAAAAAGTGTCAGCGATAGTAATATAGTTGATAAGCTTACCCAGTCCTTAAACATCGACCCTATATTGGCCTGTTTACTTGAGCAAAGAGGAATTAGTTCCTTTAGTGAAGCAAAAGATTTTTTCAGGCCTTCCTTAGACAGCTTACATGATCCTTTTCTAATTAAGGACATGGATAAAGCAATAAAAAGAATAGAAGAAGCTATCGCTAATGGCGAAAGAATTCTTATATACGGGGATTATGATGTTGACGGGACTACAGCGGTAGCATTGGTTTATTCTTTCCTTAAAGAATTTCACGAAAATCTTGAATTTTACATTCCGGATAGGGAAAAAGAAGGTTATGGCATTTCGAATGTTAGCATAGATTATGCTAAAGCAAGTAAAGTGTCTTTGATAATTTCGCTCGACTGCGGAATTAAAGCCCATAACCAGATATCTTATGCTAAAGAAAAAGGCATAGATTTTATTGTTTGTGATCATCACAGGCCGGGTATTTCTTTGCCTGATGCTGTTGCTATTGTAGATCCCAAGCAACCTGAGTGTAAGTATCCTTACGATGAACTTTCAGGATGCGGGCTGGGTTTTAAACTTGCACAGGCATTTTACCAGAAAAGAAATCTTCCCTTTGAACCTTTGGAAAAGCTTCTTGATCTTGTCGTTGTTAGTATAGCCGCAGATGTTGTTCCTATAACAGGCGAAAACAGAATTCTTGCATATTATGGTTTAAAAAGGCTTAACCTAAATCCAAGGCCTGGCTTTGAGTCTATTCTTTTTTATAGTAATGTTTTAAGAAAAAGCCAAACTGACGAGCAAACTGTTTTTGCAAAAGAAATAAATGTTACAGATCTTGTATTCCTTATCGGACCTCGAATTAATGCCGCAGGGAGGATTCATGAAGCAAAAAAGGCTGTAGAATTGTTGATTTGTGAAGAAATGAAACAAACTCACGAACTAAGCCATTCTATAAACGATAACAATCTTGAAAGAAGACATCTTGACAGCCAGATAACGCAAGAAGCCCTCAAGATGATAACTATGGACAGTAAATTACGGGCAAGCAAAAGCACAGTGCTTTATCATCCTGATTGGCACAAAGGGGTTATCGGTATAGTGGCTTCCAGACTTATGGAAACATATTACCGTCCAACAGTTATTCTTACGGAATCAAATGGCGTTATTACAGGTTCTGCAAGATCTGTAAAAGATTTCGACATTTATGACGCAATTGATGCATGTAGCGAATATTTGGACCATTTTGGAGGGCATAAATATGCGGCTGGCTTAAGTTTACAGCCCGGAAACTTTGACAAATTTCACCAAAAGTTTAAGGAGTATGTCGATAACACTATAACTGAAGATATGCTTATCCCTGAAATAGAAATTGATGCAGAAGTTTCTATTGCACAGCTAAATGACAAGTTTTTTAGAGTGTTGAAACAGTTTGAACCTTTTGGCCCCGGAAATACAAGCCCGGTGTTTTTAGCTACCAATCTTTATACAAAGGGAACTCCCAAAATAGTTGGAGAGAAACACCTTAAATTTAGTGTTATACAACAGGGAAGTAGTAGAGAATTTGCAGTTATAGCATTTCAACAAGCCAAACATTATCAAATGGTTGCTTCAGGTAAACCATACGATATGGTTTTTTCTCTTGAAGAAAATAGTTGGAATGGACAAACTTCTTTACAACTGAATGTTAAAGATTTGCGTTTTTCTATGTAATTGATTAATAAAGCGTTATAAACATCCCATTAAAGCAATATTTATCTGATGGAAACAGTATTAAGTGGAATTAGGTCAACAGGAAATCTTCACCTAGGAAACTATTTTGGTGCTATCCGCAACTTCATAAGGATGCAGCACGAACACAATTGTTATTTTTTTATAGCAGATTATCATTCTCTTACAACTCATCCCACACCTGAAAATTTACATAACAATGTTAAGCAGGTGCTTGTTGAATATCTTGCCGCTGGGCTTGATCCTGAGTTAGCAACCCTTTATGTTCAAAGTGATGTGCCGGAAGTTGCAGAATTGTATTTACTCCTCAATATGAATGTCTATATGGGAGAGCTTGAACGTTGCGCAACCTTGAAAGATAAGGACCGAAATCAGCCTAACAATATTAATGCCGGGCTTCTTACATATCCTGTTTTAATGGCTGCAGATATTATTATTCATAAGGCAACCAAAGTGCCGGTGGGAAAAGATCAAGAGCAGCATCTGGAAATGGCTAGAACGTTTGCAAATAGATTTAACAGACTTTATAATGTTAATTATTTTATCGAACCGGTAGCCTACAATTTTGGTGATGATTTAATAAAGATTCCCGGCCTCGACGGGAGCACGAAAATGGGAAAATCTGAAAGTGAAGGTAATGCCGTTTTTCTGGCCGATGAGCCTGAGGTTATTAGGAAAAAGGTGATGAGAGCTGTTTCTGATGCAGGTCCCCAAATCCCAAATCAACCAAAAACCCAACCTATTGAGAATCTGTTTAATATAATGAAAGTTGTTTCAAAGGAAGATACTCTAAAGCATTTTGAAGATGCTTATAATAATTGCTCAATTAGGTATGGTGATATGAAGAAGCAACTTGCTGAAGATATTATTGCTTTTACAACGCCTTTAAGGGAGAAAATATTGGAGTTTGCCTCTAATAACGAATATCTTAAAAAAGTAGCAAAAATGGGTGCAGAAAAAGCCAGAGAAAGTGCTTCAAAAACTGTTAGAGAGGTTAGAGAAATTATAGGGTTTAAAGCTTTTTAATAAACTCAATTATAAAACATTTAAACTTAAAATTATGAAACCATTGAAAAATATTACAGGATTTTCTTCATGGTTAATGAGAATAGCACTGATATTACTGCTGTTTGTGTTTTTTATCCCATTGTTTATGGACTTTAAACTCAACACTATTGAATTCTACATTGCTTCTGCTTTTATTGTTTTTAGTGTTCTTCTTTTTGCAGGAGGTTTTTTTAGCACACCTCTTACTGTAGTTTCATCACTCATTTTATTCGGATTATCTGTTTTTAAAACAGTTATGGTTTTTAATGGTAAGCTTAATGGTGAATTTGCAACATGGCTTTTAATAGCAACTGTATGCTCATATTTTATTACACACGGAAACAAGTAATTTGAATATATTAATGCCAGAACTTATAGACACCTCCGTAAAACAAGAAAAAACCGTATTAGTAGGAATTATTAGCGGTAGAGACGATGAGGCTTTAGTCTCGGAATATCTTGATGAACTAGCCTTTCTTGTTGATACTGCCGGTGGTCTCTGCATGAAAAGGTTTACTCAAAAACTCGATAAACCTGAACCTTCAACGTATATCGGAAAAGGCAAATTAGAAGAAATCAGACATTATGTTAGTGAAAATAATATTGACCTTGTTGTGTTTGACGATGACCTTACATTATCTCAACTCAGAAACATTGAAAAATCACTAAAATGCCGCGTAATTGACAGGAGTAACCTAATTCTGGATATATTCGCATTAAGGGCTAGAACTGCACATGCCAGAGTTCAGGTTGAGCTTGCTCAATATCAGTACTTATTGCCTCGTTTGGCCGGAATGTGGACTCACCTGGAAAGACAAAAAGGTGGTATAGGGCTAAAGGGACCGGGGGAAAAAGAAATTGAAACTGATAGAAGGATTGTGAGAGATAAAATAGCCCTTCTAAAAAAGAAATTGGCTTTAATTGATAAACAAAAAGCTACACAAAGATCAAATAGAGGAAGCCTTGTTAGGGTTGCTCTTGTAGGTTATACAAATGTTGGCAAATCAACTATAATGAATATTTTGAGTAAATCTGATGTTTTTGCAGAAGATAAGCTTTTCGCTACTCTTGATACTACCGTAAGAAAAGTTGTAGTTGGAAATCTGCCTTTTTTACTGTCAGATACTGTAGGGTTTATTAGAAAACTGCCTCATCATCTTATAGAATCTTTTAAGTCAACTCTTGATGAAGTTAGAGAAGCGGATATCCTTGTGCACGTTGCAGACATTTCTCACCCCGGATTTGAAGATCAAATAAAGGTTGTTAATCAAACTCTTTCTGAAATTATTGGAGAAGAAAAGCAAACCATTATGGTTTTTAATAAAATTGACAAATATTCTTTTATTAAAAAGGATGATGACGATTTAACACCCGCCAATAAATTTAATTATAGCCTGGAAGATATGAAGAGAACTTGGATGGGTAGAATTAATTCTCCTTGTATCTTTATCTCTGCAAAAAAGAAAGAAAATATTGAGAGCTTCAGAAAAATGTTGTACGATAAAATTGTTGAAATTCATAAAATTAGGTATCCTTACGACAACTTTTTATATTAAAGAATGCAAACACTGATTTTCTATATCGCTTTTGGATTATTGTATTTGCTGTCTTTATTGCCTTTTGGCTATTGTATGCATTGTCATCTATCATAAGACTTGTTTTATTTGGAATTTTTAAATATAGAAGACAAGTTATAGTTTCAAACCTAAATCTAGCCTTCCCCGAAAAATCTGAATTGGAAAAGAACAAAATAAGAAAATCGTTTGAACAGCATTTTTGTGATGTTTTTATTGAATCTCTCAAGCTTTTGAGTATTTCCGAAAAAAACATTAAAAGAAGGATGATTTTTGATGAAGCATCGGCAGCCTTGATAGAAAAGTATTTTGATAAGGGGAAGATGGTTTTGGTAGTTTTAGGACATTATGGTAATTGGGAATATTTGGGTCCGGGATTTAAATTATGGAGGAGTAAACCTCTGCTAAGCTCATATAGGCCATTAAGCGGAAATGTTGCTGATATGATACTTAAAAAAACAAGAGATAGGTTTAAAACTGTTATGGTGCCTATGAAATCTCTCACTCGCGAATTGTTAAGAAGAAAAGAGGATGTTTTTGGTGTTTTATTATTGGCAGACCAAAGTCCGGCAATCAATAGTCAGCATTACTGGATTAAATTTTTTAATCAGGAAACTCCTGTTTTTCAAGGACCTGAAATTCTTGCGAGAAAATTGAAGACTCCTGTGGTTTTTATGAGTATAAGAAAAGAAAAACGGGGTTTTTATAAAGCCTATTTGAATCTTGTTACAGAGAATCCAACCAGTTTAAAAGCCGGAGAAATAACCTTCAAGCATACAAAAATGCTGGAAAATGATATTATACAAGAACCGGAGTATTGGCTATGGTCACACAGAAGATGGAAACATAAAGATAAAAGGGGAGATAGTCCGCTATTATTTTTTTGAAAAACTAAAACGTTCTCCCAAAGCAAATTCAACTATTTTGCCGCTTTCGTCCCTCTCTTTCTGAACAGTTAAAGGATTACCTGTAATATTACTAATTCTAGCCAAACCTGCGCCTGCAAAATCCCAAAAAGACATTTTGTTTCTGCTTAGACCGGCAGTTACATCAATATTAGTTGCGCTTTGAAGAGTATTTACAGCAAATTGAGAAAGTGTCCTTGAAGAAGTGTCTTCAGAGTAGGCCATAGAGTTGTGGTCAGAATCACTAGTAATCCGATTGTTATCATAAGAAGTGCCAAATATTGATGAGGAAGATGCTGCCAAATTAGGCTCTTGTTTTTGATAACCTAGGGTTATATCTTTCTCTACACTTATGTTTGTCGCTAATAAAGGGTTAGGATTCGACATAACCGTTTGATGCTCAGGAGTAGTTGTAGTTACGGGATTATTAATTATTGAACTCTTCTCTTCTAAAACAAAGGGTTTTACATTGTCAGTTTCGGCTATCTGTGATTCTTCGATGACTTCTTGCAAATTTTTTGGTATTTCAATAATATGGCTTTCTTCGATTGCTAAATCAATATCTGATTTTTGCTTAGGCATCATAAAGAAAAGTCCAACCATTATAAAAATAACGGCAGCAGCCGAAGCATAAGACCATAATTGTTTTGTAATAATAAACGGACTAGAGACAAAACGCTTTAGTGTTTGAGGCTTTTCAAAAACAATATCGTTATCGGGAGTTAAAATGGTTTTTTTATAAAGATCAACATCTTTATTTTTTTCCGGATTTTTTTCCAGATACTTTTTTAGTGCTTTCTCCTCTTCAATTGATAAGTCTTTTTCTATATCGGCAATGCAAAACCAATCAAAGTTCTTTTCAGTAATTGGGAGGCTTGTGTCAGGAACTTTAAGAGCGGCTTTGTTGTTAAAAGGAAGTTCGTCTATATCTTTTAGGGCAACTATTTCAAAGCTGTCAAATTCTTCTTTCAGGTCTGTATTTTCTTTTAAGAACGACAAAAGAGATTCAACCTGCTCTTCCGACAAGTTGCCCTCAAAATAGTCGAGGAAAAAGATTTCGTAATTTGACCTGTTAATTTTCATTTCTTTATATTACTTTATCAAGGCTTCCTATATAGTTTTTCAAAAAATTTCTTGCTCTGTATATGTAAACTTTAACTTGTGACTCATTCAATCCTGTTATTTCTCCAATTTCCTGATAAGAGTATCCTTCATAATCTCTGAGTAAAATTACATTTCTTTGTATCTCAGGCAGATTTGCAACCGCTTCGTCAAGGATCTCTTTCAATCCGGAGTATTCGCTTGTATGTGAATGAATATTAAAAGCTGACTCCGTTAATTCAGTTTGCCGGCTGTACTTCCTTATATCGTCTATCATAGTGTGGTATGCTGTTGTAAATAAATATGATTTTGCTTTTTCATAACTTATTTCAGCATGTTTAATCCACATTTTTTCAAAACTATCTTGCACAACATCTCTGGCTCTGTCTTCATCAGATATGTTTTTCCGAATGAAGCGAAAAACACCATCAGCATAAGTATCTACACATTGATTAAATTCAGAAGCTGTCATTTCATGTTGTTTTTGCCCGCTTTCTGTGTATGAGACGGTTTAATTAACCGTAAAGTTACAGAAGAAACAAAAAAAATCAAGATT
>CAZRNU010000066.1:0-15752 GCA_964601515.1 uncultured Bacteroidales bacterium
TATTTGTTATATTTGCGCTATATAAATAAAATACTCATACTAATTAATGATAATTGAAGATGAAAGATGAAATTATAATATATAAACCAAATTCTGAATCTGAAAAGCTTGAAGTAAGACTTGAGGATGAGACAATATGGTTGACGCAAATGCAAATAGTAAAGCTTTTTGCAACTAGCAAAGCAAATGTTAGTGAGCATATTAAAAACATATACCAAACAAAAGAGTTGGATCCGAAAGCAACTGTTCGGAAATTCCGAACAGTTCATATAGAGGGAGGAAGAATGGTTAAACGACTTTTAGACCATTATAGTCTGGATATGATTATTTCTATTGGTTACAGAGTAAATTCAATCAGGGGTACCCATTTCAGAATTTGGGCCAACAAAATTCTAAAGGATTATTTGTTAAAAGGATATGCATTAAACCACCGTTTTGAGAAAATTGAAAATGACGTAAACTATTTAAAGTCAAAATTTGAAGAATTTGATTTACAAGTTAAAACTAGTTTGCCTCTATCTGAAGGAATATTTTTTGAAGGTCAAATATTTGACGCTTACACATTTTTATCAAGACTAGTTAAATCAGCCAAATCCTCGATAGTTATCATTGATAATTATATTGATGAAAGTGTATTGATGCTGTTAACTAAAAGAGAAATCAATGTAAAAGCAACTTTATACACATCAAATATCAGCAACCAACTTAAACTAGATATAAAAAAACACAATTCGCAATATCCAATTATAGAATTAAAAAAGCTTGAGAAATGTCACGACAGATTCTTGGTAATTGACAATAAATATCTATACCACATTGGTGCTTCTCTCAAAGACTTAGGCAAAAAATGGTTTGCTTTTTCAAAATTGGAAATAGATATAAACCAAATTTTAGGGAAATTAGATTAATATTTGTTTCGGTGTGCTGCACCTTAAAATCAATCCTCACATTCATTGCTATAGATATTTTGCTGCTACGCAGCTTTTGATACCCGAAGCTTGAAGTCCCGCAAAAGTGGGAGCTTCCAGTTCTCGCCAGGAATTTCCAGCTTCCGCTTTTGCGGAACTGGAAACTTCCGGGTTAATTCCACCAACTAAACCTAAATTCATTACTTTTGTTATTCAATAAATGATATTTGCATATTTTCATGGTTGAAACAAAATATAAACTCCTTCTAATTCGTCCGAAGCAAAAGTATAAGCACTACTCAACGCAGTTTGAAATGGCTAAGCTTATGGGCAAAAAAACTGCTAACTCGGCTTTGGCGTTGCCGTTGCTGGCAGCTCTTACACCTAAACATTACGATATAAAGATTCTGGATGAGGAAATTATTAACTCTGCTGAGGGCTATGATGCTGATGTTGTCGGAATAACGATGATAACAAGCAACTCAGAAAGAGCATACAAAATCGCTGATAATTACAGAAACAGAGGGATTAAGGTAATAATTGGCGGTCCATATGCAAGCTATTCGCCGGATGAGGTGCTCCAACACGCCGATTCAGTTGTAATAGGCGAAGCTGAAAATCTTTGGGGTAAAATTTTAGAGGATTTTGAAAATGGCCAATTGCAGCCAAAATACCAAGATAAGGAAAAAATCCTTTTTGATAAATCTGTTGTCCCAAGATGGGATCTTATTGATACCGGACAAATTCTGTCTGTAAATATTCAAGCATCCAGAGGTTGCCCTTTTCAATGTGAATTTTGTCTTACTTCTCAGCTTTTTGGAAGAAAGGTGAGGAGAAGAGAAATTGATGATATAATCAACGAAATCAAGCAATTACCTCTTAAAAATGTTTTCTTTGTTGATGATAATCTTACTTTGCATAAGCCTTATGCTTTGGAGCTTTTTAAAGCTCTGAAGCCTTTGCAGATAAGCTGGATGTGCCAAAGCAGTGTGGATGTTGGTGACGATCCGGAATTTCTTAAAGAAATGTCGGAATCGGGCTGTAAATTCGTTCTAATAGGATTCGAATCTTTAAATCCTAAAAGTCTTGAAGAAACTCACAAACATCAAAACAACAAAGAAAAGTATCTTGAAATAATTGAGAATATCCATAAAGCCGGAATTCATGTTTACTCTTCCTTTATACTTGGATTTGATAATGATACTCGAGAAGATTTTGAAATTTTCAAATCTTTTATTGATGAGGCCTCATTGCCTGTTTTTATGCTTAGTTTGTTAGGTTCAACAAAAGGCACAGAGCTTCATACCCGACTAGAGAATGAAGGCAGAATTTATCAAAACCTAAGCAAAAACTTTAATGTTGGCGCTTATCCGGTTTTTAAGTATGCTAACTTTAAGAACAAAGAGTTGTTCGACCTTTTTAACGAGACTATCAAAGAGTTATACCAATTTAAAAACATTAGAAAACGTACAATCAGACTACTTGAAAAAGGTTATTTTGCAAAGAATAAACCCGCAGGCAGCATATCTTTCTGGCAAAAAGTCAGAACGACATTTTTGCTGCTGAGGTTATACAGATTTAGCAAGGACAATGAAAAGAGAATGTTTTTTAAGGATATAATCAGACTTATTAGGGAGAAGAAATTAGCTGTGAATGAAGCTGCTTCTATGCTGCTGATGATAGAAGGAATTGTGCGACATGTAAATAAATCTGATACATATAAGCAGGAGTTTTATGAAGAACTGGAGAGGAATGGGATTGATTAATTTGCTAATGTGCCAATGTGCTAATGTGCAAATGAGATAATGTGATAATATGTCAATTTGTTAATAAAAAAGAGTCAGGTTTTTAATGGATAAAATTAAAACCATAGGAATAATCGGTGATGGAAGAATGGGGCATTCCATTTTTCGGCATCTTTATAACTATGATTTTAGGTTGATATGGGTTAATCTTTCATCATATAGTGAAGAATCTGAAAAGCTCACACGAAAGCTTAATCGTTGGCTGTCTAAAAGCATTATTACTCAAGAGGAATTTGATAGAAAGCTTGGTTCAGTTGATATAACTAACACACTTGAAAAAATTCACGAATGTGATCTTATTATTGAAACCGTTAATGAAGATATTCACATAAAGACAAGTTTATTCGACGACCTTGAGTTTAAATTAAATCCCAGTGCCATATTAGTTAGCAACAGCTCTTCTATTCTGCCTGATAAATTTGATATAAATAAAAAAATCAAGTCCAACTTTTGTGGATTGCATTTTTTCTACCCCGTTGAAACTACCAAGATTATTGAAATAATACCTTCGTCGGAAACATCTGAGAGGACACTGGAAGTTGTGAAAAACTTTGCTGAAGCAATTGATAAAAAGGGTTTTCTTCAAAAAAATGATGCAGCCTTTGCCATAAATAGATTTTTTTTGGAAATACAGGCAGGGTTTTATAATTACTGTGTAGAGAATAAAATTGATTTTCACATTGCAGATCAGGCAGTTAAAAACAAAATCTTCCCTTTGGGGATATTTGAAACCATGGATATTATTGGATTCAGGATTTTGGAATATGCAATTGGAAATTACATAGAAATGCAAAAAGAATCATCACATATTTTACCTATGCTTGATTTTATAAAAACCAAAATGAAGGCAGGGAAAAAGGGTCTGATTGACAATGATGGTTTTTTGAAATATCCTTTGGATAATGTAATTGTGGGTTTAGAGGATGAAAATAAAATTTGTGATTTTTTAAAATCTTTGATTTCGAAAACTGCGGATAATTATATTCAAAAAAGAATTTTTCAAGATTTAAGAGAGGTCGAATTCATCATCTCAGAATACACCAACTCTGAATTTGTTTTCAAAGAATAATCTTCTGATAATTTTAATTTATTTGCAATATTCCGAAATCGGCAAGATTGCATATTATGAATGGTTCAAAACATTTGAATTGCGACCTGATATGAATTTGCAATTGGGTGAATTTTGTGTAATGCCAAACCATATTCATGGAATTATCATTATTGGCGATAATGAATTCAATAATAACCCTCGTAGAGACGCCATGCATGGCGTCTCTACGGAATCGGATATCGAAATTAAACCAAATAATTGCGTTAAAAATTTTGGAAACATTGCAAATAAAGGCGTTATTAAAAAATACCAAAACAAATTTGCCCCACAATCGAAAAACATTTCATCAATTACTAGAGGGTATAAATCCGCAGTGACAAAAGCAGCAAGGAAATATGATTGCAATTTTGAATGGCAGGAAAGTTTTTATGACAGAATAGTAAAATCATATCGAGAATATCAGGCAGTCTCCGAATACATCATTGAAAACCATCAAAACTGGGAAAAAGATTCTTTAATGATGTGATTTGGATGTTTATCTCGGTTAAATAGAGTTGCATAAACGATTTTGTCTGTAAACCTTTATCTTTGCATTTTATTTTTAATTCCGTTATGAAGAGAAAAGTTGTAATTACCGCTATAAATACTATCACAGCATTAGGTTTGAATATTGATGAATGTTGGGATAATCTTATCAAAGGCAAATCAGGAATAAAAAAAATTGGCAGATTTGATCCGTCTGATTTGGAAACTCAGATTGCTGCTGAACTGCCTCCTGAATTTGAAGAATACGCAGCAGAGCATGTTAAAAAGCGCAGTGCAAAGCAGATGACCAGAGTTACTAAAATGGGAGTGGTTTGCGCGAAAGAAGCTGTATCCAGGTATAATTTTAATCCAGAATATTATCCAAAGGACAGAGTTGCTGTTCTTGCAGGAGTTGTAAATACGGGCTTTTCATCTATAGAAAAAGCTAGTGATGATAAAAACAGCATCCTAAAGGCAATGAACAATTCTTTGAGTGCCTGGATTTCTTTAGAATATGGTTTTACCGGACCAAACTTTTCTGTAGCAACAGCTTGTGCATCGTCGGCATATGCAATGGCATTAGGTTTTGACATGATTGCAAACAACCAGATAGATGCTGTAATAATAGCAAGTTCCGACTCAGTTGTAAATCCTGAGGAAATACGAGGCTTTAACGAGATATATGCATTGTCAACCAGCAATGACAGAGGAGCTGCAGCCAGTTGTCCATTTTCTAAAGATCGTGATGGCTTTGTAATTGGCGAAGGTGCAGGCGCTATTATATTAGAATCAGAAGAAGGTGCAAATGCCAGAGGAGCATTAATCCTTGCGGAATTTGCAGGTTACGGATTGAGCAGCGAGGCCTATAATATTGTATCGCCCCAAGAAGGTGGAGAAGGCATGAAGTTTACTATGCAAAAAGCATTAAATCATGTAGGATTAAGTACTGAGGATATTCATCATATTAATGCACATGGTACCAGCACTACTCTGAACGACATGTATGAAACAATGGCAATTAAGAAGCTTTTTGGAAATTATGCTTCAAAAATTCCTGTAGTTTCATCAAAATCTATGATAGGCCATACTATTGGTGCAGCCGGTGTTATTGAAAGCGCAATTACAATAAAGGCCCTTTTAGACCAAAAGCTTCATCCTACAGCAAATTATCAAAATCCTGATCCGGAGCTAGATTTGGATTATGTTCCCAATACCGCAAGAGAGCATAAAATGTTGTATGCATTATCAAACTCCTTTGGGTTTGGAGGACATAATGCCTCTTTGATATTCAGAAAATATTTATAGTGATGGGAATAGCAACAAAGTCCTAAACTTTCTCTTATTGAAATTTTAAAAAATCATTACTTTTGCACTTCAAAAAAATGAGTTTATTTAAACATTATAAATAATGGCAGCTATTACTGAAGATATAAAAAAGGAAGTCAGAGATATTGTTTTGGAATTCTTTGCTGAAGAATGCGAAGTGGAAAAGTCAGAGATTACAGATACTACTCATATATTTAATGATCTCGAAGGCGATTCTCTTATGTTTCTTGAGTTGATTGAAATTTTCAAAAAGAAATACAGTCTTAATATAGACCTTAAAACTATTGGTAAATACAGCCTAAAGCATCCGGTAAGGACGATAGGTGAACTTATCAATATGCAAATTCTTATCATTGAGCACGAAAACAACATTATCAACCTCGACTAAAATGGTTGTTGGGTGCGGTATAGATACTGAAGAAAGAGTACGCTTTCACAAACATCTTTCTGATTTCGAGCATTCGGAATTTATTTCAATGGTTTTTACCGAATCTGAAAAAAAATGTTTTCAGCTTTTTGGAGTTGATGTGTGTGTCCCTATAGCTTTTTGCTTTAAGGAGGCAATGTTTAAGGCTATTGGAAATAGTTGGACAACAAGTAGTATCGACTGGAAAGATTTGGAAATCATTTTTAAAAATCATCCTGCCGAAAATGAATTTGAATTAAAAATATCTGGCAATGCTTCCGAGATGCTTGCAAGTATTGGGAATCCACAAATTATTTCCAATTACGAGTATAATGATGAAACTGCAATATTTGAAATTATCCTGAAAAATGAATGATGTTACTTTCCTGTTTCCTGCATTTGTATTGAAATACAAGGGAGATGAAATTGAAAATATAAAGAATAGCGGAGTTAACTTCAGCGAAAAATTGAAGGAAGTGTCTGATATCGCCGGAATTGATATTACAGATTTCGACATTGTTGGCAATAATTTCATGGATGATGAAATGAAGAATCAGCTTGTTACATATTTGATAAGTTGTATTTATTCCGACATTCTCAAATCTAAAAACATTCTACCAAAAAACATTTCCTTTCTGAGCATGGGTATATATTCGGCTCTGTATTGTGCAGAAAGTCTGACTCTAGAAGAAGGGGTTGTTATTATAAAGAGAGTTTACCAGCAATTGAATTCTCAAGTTGTGGGTAAGAATTTTAAAATGTTGGCTGTTACAGGCTTTAACAGAAAAGACAACGAGGATATAATATCCAAAGAGGGGCTAGATTGCGAAGTGGTTATAAAAAACAACGGACATTCATACATTATAGCCGGAAGAGAATCGGATTTGTCAAAGTTTTATAACAAGGCTCAGGATGAGGGTGCAATGCATCTAAATCTTTTTCCTGTCTCAATTCCTTATCATTCAAGGTTTTTGAATATTGGCGAATTGGAGAGTATTTTGTTTGAAGATATAAAAGTTAAAAGTCCGGCGTATAAAGTATTTTCTTCAATAAATCAGAGTTATATCAAAAACACTCAGGAAATAGAAACATCCATTTTATCAAACCTGATTACTAATATAGATTGGTATAAAACAAAGACCACACTCATAAAAGATGGTAATATCAATTTTATTGAGTGCGGCCCGGGTGATAGTTTGAAAAGAATTTCAAAGTTTTTAGATGGTAGTTTTAAGGTCTTTAACTTTTCAAATTTTATTTAAAAGCGGAAAATTTAAAAGTCAGTCCCATTCGAAAGAAGCTCTGATCAACTTTGAATTCAGTAATCTGTGCAGAATTGACAGCAGATTGCTTTCTAACAATAGGTTCTCCCCAACTATATTCAACATTTAAAAACAAAACATGATATCCTAGCCTTAATCCTGCTGCTGCTCTGTATTGAGGTGTCATAGAAGGACTGGAGTCGATAATATCCCTTTCGTTGTTATAAAAGTCAAAGCTTGACAAAGCTAACATCCCTTGTGCATAAATATCAATGCCAATTTTACTTTGCGGAACAATAGTTATTACAGGTCCGATTTTCATAGAAACCATTCTGGAGCTTAACTCAGGATCTGGGGAATACCAAAACCACTCAGGATTATTATTGTCAGAGTTAGGGTCTATAATTACATTACTGTTTACGTCAAATTCTGCAACAGTAAAGTCTAAACCATAATTAAATATTGAGCCAACTTCTGCTTCTGGATTGTTGAAATAAAAAAGCATCCCAACGCCGAAGCCTGCTCCAAGTGTATTCAAAGATGTATTATTTATATTTTTCGGATATCCAAAGTTATAACCCGGGAAATTCATTCCAGGCGTTATATAAACAGTATTTCTTACAGAATACTGTCCATTTGTTGTAAGACTGAAAAGGCAAATTGCTATATAAATGGCAAAAAATTTCATAGTTTTCATAATGATAGTTTTAGGTTAATAGCTTTTTGATACAACTGTAAAATTAAGAAATTAATCTTGAATTAAAAAGAAGTGTAGCACAATAGTTTTAACTTAAATAACATCTTTTCCCTTTCTTATAAGCCATAGTGCGCCAACTTCTTTGTAAAACTCTTCCATAGGAAGATAGGTTGGTAAAACAGCATTAAAAAAATTATACTTTCTTAAATCCTTATCAATAATCTGATTTTTGACTTCTTCAAAATAGTCGGTTCCCGGCATAGGAGTAAGAATTGTGTATCCTGCGTATGCAACCTTGTGTTGTCCGGCATAATCTGACATTGCACGGAAATCTTCAAGTGTATAATTTGTTGGAATCACATAATTGCCTCTAAGCATTATCCCATTATCATGGAAAAGTTCAATTGCTTTTTCAATAAATGAAGCTGAAGAACTCTTGTTATACTTATTTAATTCGGCTTCTTTGTAAGATTCAAATCCGCAAATCACAACTTTTAATCCGTTTTTTGCAAGCTTCTCTATAAGCTTTGGATTATTAACGGCAACATCTGCGCGAATGTCCATAATATATTCCTTCTTAATGCCTTGATTTTCAATTTGTGTAAACAATTCATCAATAAATGAAATATCAACTATTGTATTTGCATCAGCAAATCTTACAATATCGTAATCGATAGCTTTTAATTCTTCAATAATACTTTGGATGTTTCTTTTGTAATAAGCTCCGCAGTTTTCTTTCCATATCGAGCAAAAAGTACATTTAAAAGGGCAACCCAATGAAGTGTATAAATATGTTGTTGGAGAGGGGGCGTTTTGAACACGATATGCCTGCCTCCATCTTTCCAATAGCTTACGATCCGGCATAATGAAGTTTTCTCCGGCAGCATCCCAATTTTTTTCTATGCCGCAAGTTTTTTCAAATTGCTTTCTATTGTTTATCAGAATGCCCGGAATATTTTTAAAACTTGTTTTTTCCTCTTTTGCAGCAATTATATCTCTGAGTTTTTGACCTCCATGTCCTTGAATAGCGATGTCAATATTTTTGTCGTAGCATTCGTCAGGTCTTATTGTAACGTATTGACCTCCTATTATAGTAGTAATTTTTGGGTCTATTCTTTTCGCTGTTTGGAGAATCTCTTTGCCGTAATATAGCTCGCTGGTTATTACCGTTGTGCCGACAATGTCAGGTTTATGCTCAATAATAAGTCTTGCGACAAGTTCTTCTAATTCAGGCGTTTCAGGAAATAGGTCATATTCTGCTTTTGTGTCGAAAACTGTAACATCGAAATCTTTAATTGCCGCTGCAAGAGTTAATAGTCCAAGTGGAGGGCCTATGAGTTTTTTATGTATAAATGGTTTTGCTTCTTCAGGGGCATATTGAAGAATTCCATTAAAAGGCGATCGGGGTGTATTTATTAATAATATCTTCATTCAACAAAATTTGCTCGAAATTATAAAAACATTGTCAAATTATTGTTTAATGAAAACTTTATTGAACGAATTGTTTACAATATCAGTGCAATTAAGTATATAAACACCCGGAGTCAATCTGCTAATATCAATTGATGTTTCATTATTAAGATGTCCTTTTCTGATAGTTTTCCCATCTAGTGTTTGAATGGAAAATTCTTTTAGTAATGATGTAGATTGAATAAATAATTTGTCAATTGCCGGGTTTGGGTATATGTAAATTTTTAAATTGCTGGCGACTTCTTGAATATCAACAGCTTCTGTAACAGTGATATAAGCCGACTTTGTAATTTCATCACTTCCTGCATCATTTATCACGGTTAGCGTAACATCATAATTTCCGGCCGCTGTAAATGCAACTAAAGGATTCACAGAATTCTCGTCAGTGCCTTCATGGAATAATATTGTGTTTGGAGAAAACTCCCATGTATATTCATTAAAGCTATGATCAGGAGTTGAAAGATTTTCAAAATATACTATTTCGTTTGTTACTACTTCGGTTTCTTCAACTGAGAAATCGGCAACAGGAGGGTCAATAACCGGCCTGAAAATATCTCTGTATCTTACCATAAAGGGTGCTTCTGTTTCACCGTCTTCTAATAAAGTTGTGGACACTTCAAGAATTGGCAACTTCTCATTCTTCGCATACCACTTATATTCGAATGTAGTATTTTCAATAACAACAGGTTCTCCCATTGCTTCATAGGAAAGGCTGTCTTTTTGAAAAATCATTGTTTTTACTCTTAAGCATTGAAACTCTCCATAGGGTGTTGTAATATTTCCCCAACCATCTCCTTCATTGATTCTGTAGCCTTGTGTTTCATAGTACAATGTGTCCCCTGAAGAAATTGAACCAAAAAATGTTGTGCTATCGCGCTTTTCGTAAGTGAATGGGAGTAGAAAAATCTCATCTTTATCGGAGAAAGCCATAGGAATCGGCAGGGATTCATAAACTAGTACGTATCCATCAAAAGAATAAGCAGATGAAGATTTGTTGAATATTTGGAAAATATTATCGAAGCCTTGCATTCCCTCAAAATCAAAAATATCGCTCACACTTCTGGCATATGCATTAAATCCAAATACTATCCCCAGAAGGGAATTTATCTGGCCTATACCAATATAACTCTCAAGTCCTTGACTCGTATGCTCAAGTGTTGAAAAATCCCAATAAAAATCTGCTCCGGTTTCTTGAAAATCCATCACTTGCTCAGGACTAGCAAAACTAAATCTTAGAGTATCATTTACAGAAGGCAAATCACCTTGAACAATGCTGATTTGAGCGCTGGAAATATTTGTGCAGAATAGTATAACTAATGCAAGTATAACTGTTTTAATGTTTTTTGAGGTCATAATTATTTAGCGTTTTTATTTTATGCAATTGTCAAATATACTCTTTTACCAAATCCAATTTCAACCAACCGGTATAAGGTTGATAACTGAATATCGCTATGCCCATTTTCTATTCGAGAAATAAAGCTTTTTCTTGTTCCTGTTTTTTTTGCTAAATCTTCCTGCGTCATTTTTGATTCTTTGCGTGCTTCACGCAGAATTTCGCCTATTGCAAATGCTTTTGCTTTTATTTCAAAGTTTGTTCTTTTCTCAGTGCCTATCTTGCCATATCTTTGGTCAAGGTGCTCTTCAAATGTTGTAATCTCTTTCATTTTTCTTCTTTCATTATCACGAGTAAAGTTAGTTAATAATGGAACAAAATCAAAGTTGTAGATATTAAAAAAAGGTTTCAGTGCTACGCACCTAACAAGGGGCGTAGCAGCGAGATATTTGTAACAAACAGGGCAAACCCAACAACACATTAGCTGCAGAGCAGCGAAACATTTGTAAAATTTAAAATCAATTTTTGCTGTTTACAAAAAGCAAATTATTAGTGTATTTGCTGTTTAAATAAAACATTTGCATGTCAAAGATTTTGCAAATCAATAATTGAATAGTTGAAAATTGGGATAGGAATTTTCGTCTTCAAAAATTCAGGATAGAAATTTTTTCAAAAATATTCATACCAGTGTCAATAAATTTAGCTAAATTTGTGGACACTGGTATAAATATTTAGATTATGATACAAAGAGTTATATATGAACAAATAGTAAAAGACTTGAAACCATCACATGTAACCTTGTTGTTTGGAGCGAGGCGTACAGGCAAAACTGTGCTTATGGAGACCATCAAAAAACAATTGCGAAACAAAAAAATCTTGATGCTTAATGGAGAAGATTTTGATGTAGCAGCTCTTCTTTCTTCAAGAAAGCAAAGTGTTTTGAAGAGTATTGTAGAAGGGTATGATTATCTTTTCATTGATGAAGCACAAAATATTCCTGATATCGGCTTAAATCTGAAGCTTTTGGTAGATTCACAAAATAAAACAGGAATTTTAGCCACCGGCTCAGCTTCTTTTGATTTGCGTAGTCAAGTTGGAGAACCTTTAACCGGAAGATCAAGGTTTTTTTTCCTTTATCCGTTTATAATTAAGGAAATGTCTGACAATCTGGTCAGTGCTGTACAATTATTGCCAAATCTGCTTATATATGGATCTTATCCACAGGTTTTTCTGGAAAATAATATTTTTGAAAAGCGACATATACTCGAAAGCATTCGAAACGGATATCTATTAAAAGATGTTCTACAGCTTGACAACTTAAAGGATAGTCTTTTTGTAATGAATCTGCTTCGCTATCTGGCTTTCCAGGTAGGAAATGATATTTCTTATAATGAAATAGCAAACAATCTTGGAACAACGGTAAAAACTATTCAAAGATATATTGATATTCTTGAGAAAGCATTCATTATTTTCAGATTACAAGGATTTAGCCGTAATTTAAGAAAAGAAATTTCAAAGTCACCAAGAATATATTTTTGGGATAATGGAATTCGCAATGTGATTATTTCTAATTTGAATGCAATAGAAAACAGGGATGATATTGGAAAACTATGGGAAAACTTTTTTATTTCGGAAAGAATAAAGCTAAACTATTATAATCAAAGTTACTCCAATTACTATTTTTGGAGAACTTACGATCAGCAGGAAATAGACTTAATAGAAGAAACCTCAGGCATGCTTACAGCTTTTGAAGTGAAATGGAAGAAGCAGAAATCCAAACCTCCTAAAGTTTTTGCACAAAGCTACTCTGAAGCAAAGTTCATTTTAATTAATCCGGAAAACTTTTTTGAGTATTTGAAGTAATCAATATTACTCTTGACTGATTTAGATCTCAAATGCTTAATTGCAAACAAATCATCTACCCCCTCGGATCTTCTTTCATCCCCACCCTCGCCATTTTCTCTACAACAATATGAGGCACTCCGAACTCTTCATTTACCTTGCCGGCAATAAGATATACGCCCTGTCCTCTGAAAGGATATTGCTTTGATGTTGCAGGGAAGTGCACGGTGTCGAAAAGGTTTCCCTCATGGTCCATAAAGCAGCCGAAGTGCATCAGCTCTTTCTTTACTGTTCTGACATATTTGATTGTTACAAGAAAGCCTGTGAGTCTAACGTTTTTGCCGACATTTTCCATGAGGTTTTTTACGCTTATATCTCCTCTGAATGAGGTTTTTACAAGGTCGAAATGGCTTTGTGTAACAGGGAAACCTAGCAGTTCTATCTCATCATAAGCTTCCTGAACAGAGCAAAACTCAGGGCTTGGCAAATTGTAGTCTTTTACCGGCGGGTGAAACAATGACGCAGTTGGCTCGTAGGTTTTGCCTGCAAGCATGTGGGCTTTCCACATCAGTTGGGCTTTGTGTATGCCTGTATAACGAAATGCATTTATCCTTATCAGTACTATAAGTTGCTCAAGTGAAATGTTTGTCCTGTCAACAAAATCTTCAAGAGAAACATAATTCCCGTTTTTAATTCTTTCTTTATCAATGAGTTTTGCAATTTTTGTTTCAAGGTTTGAAATGTGAATGAATCCAATGTAAATGTTTTTTCCCTTAATGCAGCTTGTATAATTACTGTTATTTACGCATGGAAGCTCTATGGTTGCCCCAAGTCTTTTTGCCTCATTCAAATAGACAAAAGTCTGGTAAAACCCTCCGAAATTATTTACTACGGCTGTCATAAATTCTAGAGGGTAGTAGGCTTTGAGATACATGCTCTGGTAGCTTTCCACGGCAAAGGAAGCGGAGTGAGCTTTAGAGAATGAATACCCTGCAAATGACTCTATCTGTCTCCAAACTTCTTTTGTAATTTCATCAGGATAGCCTTTCTCTTTGCAGTTTTCGAAAAATTTTTGGATTATTCTTTGCATTTCTTTTTTGGAACGATGCTTTCCACTCATAGCCCGCCTTAGAATATCTGCATCAGCAAGGTCTAATCCGGCAAAGTGGCTGCAAACTTTCAGTACATCTTCCTGGTAAACCATTATACCATAAGTTTCTTTCAGAATATTTTCCATCACAGGATGTAGATACTCGAAAGAATTCGGGTTATTGAACCTTATAATGTACTCCTTCATCATCCCCGAACGAGCAACTCCAGGGCGTATGATAGAACTTGCTGCCGTGAGGCTGATATAATTGTCGCACTTCAGTTTTTTCAACAAACCTCTCATGGCAGGGCTTTCAATATAGAAACAGCCTAAAGTTTCTCCCGAAATCAGCAGTTCTTTCACTTTGGGGTCTGTTTTAAGCTTGTCAATTTTGTGAACATCAACATTCACATTATAATTTTCTTTCACAATCTGAACACAATCATTAATATGCCCTATGCCTCTCTGGCTAAGAATGTCAATCTTTTCAAAGCCAAGATCTTCGGCGGTGTACATATCCCACTGCACAGTAGGAAGGTTTTTGGGAGGCAAATCGAGTGCAGAATAATAATTGATTGGCTTCTCGCTGATAAGCACACCGCCTGCGTGTATGCTGCGCAGGTTGGGGAAGTCGGCAATTCTTTCTGCCATCTTCAAGATGTGTGCATAAATCTTATCCGGCTCATTTCTTGACTCCATCTGCAAAACAAGATTGTCAATCTCAGACTTTGGCAAGCCCATCACTTTGCTTAGTTCTCTGATTGTAGAACGGTCGCGGAAAGTGCTGATTGTTCCTAAAAGCGCGGTATGTTCCCTACCGTAGCGCTTGAAAATGTAATCGTGAACATGGTCGCGGTCTTTCCATGAAAAATCAATATCAAAGTCGGGCGGACTTGTACGTTTTGGGTTGATAAATCTCTCGAAATAGAGGTCAAGTTCAATGGGGTCAACGTTTGTTATTCTCAGGCAGTACGCCACAATGCTGTTTGAACCGCTAACACGACAAACATGATAAAAACCCCGAGACATTGAATAACGGATTATATACCATCTTATTAAAAAGTATGATGAAAAACCGAGTTTGTCTATAATCTCCAGTTCATGATGAATTCTTCTTAGTGCTTCTTTGTTGGATTTGTCATAACGATACTCAAAGCCATCCATTGTCAATTTTTCGAGAAGTTGCTTATCATCGTAATGGCTTGATGTAAAGATTTTTTTGTTTTTAACGGATTTGAAGTCGAATTCCATGTGGCAGCTACTGAGAAGTTTTTCGGAGTTTGAAATGAGGTAAGGAAAAATCTCAAACTTTTTTTTCAGTACATCCGGCGGTAAAAGAACATCCGAAGGCATAGCTGTCTGATTTTGCTGCAGCCTGCTGATAATAATGTTGTGGTCAACTGCTCTTAGATGACGATGCACTTCAAAATCTGAGGGAGAGGCAAGGCTTGATGTGTGCAACATTACAAGTTTTTCCATTTGCTCCTTAAGTGTGGAAAGGTGCAGCATGGTGAGATCTTTGTGTCGTATC
The DNA here is from genome assembly GCA_964601515.1 of uncultured Bacteroidales bacterium. Taxonomy (GTDB): domain Bacteria; phylum Bacteroidota; class Bacteroidia; order Bacteroidales; family UBA7960; genus PWND01. Next base: position 15,247 of record CAZRNU010000066.1, read on the forward strand.
CCGATGAACTCGTGCTCAGCTAAAATGTCGGGTACATTGTTTACAGGATATATTGCAAAAGTGTTTTCGTTTACAGGAAAACGGCAGGGCAGGGGAGTTTTGTTAAGATTATGATGACTCAGAAATTTGTTGATGTGAAAGTATCCTTCAGGATTTTTAGCTATTACGATGTATAAAAGTTTATCTCCATCACGAAACTCAATGCCTGCAACAGCTTCTATCCCGTGGTCATTGCAAAGCTTTACAAACTCAGGCATTGCGGTAGAGTTGTTGATGTCGGTAAGAGCTAGTTTTGTGATGCCTTTTTCTTTGGCTTGTATAATAAGTTCTTCCGACGACATTGTGCCGTAACGCAGGCTGTAATATGTGTGGTTGTTGAGGTACATTTTGATAATTGATTAATGAGTTAATGTGCCAATATGCCAATGTGTTAATGTGGTAATGGATTTAGCACGTCACCTCGAGCGTTAGCGAGAGGTCCCGTGGATTAAAGAGAATCCCTTTGA
>CAZRNU010000067.1:0-15687 GCA_964601515.1 uncultured Bacteroidales bacterium
AAAATTTGAACGACAATCCAACTCCAAGCAATTGCTTGAATTGAGTTCTTGGTCCTATAGAGTCAATTTCGCCATCGCCGGTTGTATCAACACCAATCATAATATTTTCATCATAAATCAGGTGAGTTGCAAAACTAACAGTAATATATTTACTAACTTTTATCATTGTAAGTGTTTCCCAATTAACATCAAGGTTTTGTGGCTTATCCAAATAGTTAGAAAACAAATCCAGTTTTGTTTGAAAAGAAATATCATCAGTGATGTTGATTTTATATGAAGTGCGTATATATCCCCCGAATTCGCTTTTTACTGTTTCTCCCGGCTCTACTCCGAAAGCACCTGCCTGAGATAAAACATCATCATTTACGATTGTAATTTTCCCTGTAGCAGGAGCTATGAAAAGACTAAAGTTCTCAACTGCTTTATAATCCATACCGATTGCACCTAAAAGATAGGCCGGAGCAAGAAGGTCAGAGATTTTATCAACAGTATTTGGATAGTTATATCCGGGTGTCATCTGGGTTTTAAAATTTAGCAATCCCGCATAATGCCAATTGTCGAATGCCTTAAGTCCGAATTTCGACATAAAGTCAATTTTGTCATCGGTTTTAATGAGATCTTCCTTGCCTTGCTTCATCATGCCATAACCAAGGTCTAGAGTGTTTTCCCATGATAAGGAGCCTTTTCCGTATGTAGCAAAAAGGTTTGTTAAACCGTTTGCAGAAATTGAATTCTGACCACCTGCAGCCCAGTTAGTTAAAGAAACCTGGTTAAAACTCACAGAAAACAAACCTCCGGTTTTCCAACCGCTTTTAACTTCTTCTTTGTGGATTTCTTTAAGCTCGGCTTCAGCTTCAGTAACTTGGGCATAAGTAGCCATAGTAAATGCAAATGCAATTATTAAAGCGTATAATTTTTTCATAACAAGTTTTTAAATTTTGATTAGGGTAATATGTTTCACAAATATAATAAAACTAAATCAGTTGTGAGTTGTTTGATTGATTTGCAATGTCCCTGTTAAAATGACCGATTGTTGTAGAGACGCGATGCTTCGCGTCTCTGTTGGTTCACAAATGGGTCTCTGATTTGGATTGAGACGCAATTTTTAATAAGGAGACGCAATGCATTGCGTCTCTACAACGCGTTAACCTGCCCTTTCAGGGCGAAAATTTGACGGCATTCTCAAAAAACCGAAGCGTTGCTTCGGACTAAATTAATATCAGGCCTTCAGCCTGAAACGCCAATCTCTAAACACCAACCGCCAAACCACAACCGCCAAACGCAGAACGCCAACCTCCAAACGCCAAATCCCAAATTCCAACCGCCAATCTCCAAACGCTAAACCCCAAACGCTAAACGCCAAACCCTTATCCATATTTCCCTATACCCTATTCCCCCAAAACATTAAAATAACTTAAAAAACTATTTTCGTTTTAAAAGTTTTCCACCTTTGTGCCGAAATTGTTTTTTAAATCTTGAATCTTCAATCTTGAATCTGTTGAGAGATGCAACAAAGAATACTTGAAAAAGCTACTGAATTGTTCCTAAAATCGGGAATTCGTTCTGTTACAATGGACGATATTTCAGAAAGTCTGGGTATTTCAAAGCGTACTCTTTACGAACATTATTGCAATAAGGAGGAGCTGCTTAAAGAATGCATTGAGCATAATCATAATACTTATCTTTCTCATCTTCAGCAGCAGTTTGCAACAGTTGAAAATCCTCTGGAAATTATTCATGTGCACATTATATACACCTTGAAGGCATTAGGAGAGATTCATCCAAACTTTATAAAGGACATAAAAAAGTTTCATCCAAATATCTGGAATAAGCTTTTTGTTCCTAAAAGGGATAAGAATATTGAGTTTACAAAGGAAGTTATTAAAAAATGTATTGTTCAGGGTTACTTCCGGGATGATATTAATCCTGAGATAATGGCATTTATTGCTCATAACCAGTTTCAGCATATTGATGATTCTCCATTGGAGCAATTTCCTAAAAAGGATGTTTTCCGGCATATAGTTATGAATTTTATAAGGGGAATGGCCACCTCAAAAGGCCTGTCGGTGATAGAAAAGTTATTTGAACAAAATCAGAACGATCAATAATTACAACCATGAGAAAACTATTATTTTTTACTGTTTTATTTATTTGGGCAGGGTTATCTGTTGCCCAGGAAAGTGTTGAGCCCGTGAAGCTTACTGTTGATAAAGCTATTAATTATGCACTTGAAAACAATCCCCAGATGAAGATTTCTAAGCTGGGTATTGACAATGCTGATGCTCAGTATAATGAAGCTTTGGGAAGGTTTTTCCCCGGAATTAATGCCAGCGGCTCTTATCTTAGAAACCTGATGTTGCCGGTTATTTTTATGCCTGATGGTCCTCCGTTTTTTGGACAGGTTTTGGAAATTGGCTCGGAGAATAGTTATAATGCCGGATTTTCTGCAAATCTGCCATTATATAATGCATCAATTATAGCAGCTTTTAATGCAACAAAAGTGCAAAAAGATATTGCACTGGAACAATACAGGGCTGCATCGATTGATTTGAACTATAGTGTTAAAATGGCATTTTATAATGCACTCTTAGCAAAGGAATCTTATGCTATAATGTTGCAAAGATTTGAAAATGCGAAGAAAAATCTTCATAATATACGACTGATGCAACAGCAGGGAATGGTTTCTGAGTTTGACTTGCTTAGGGCTGAGGTTAATACCGAAAATCTTCATCCTACCGTTTTACAAACCGAAAATTTCTACAATCTTGCTATAAATCATCTAAAAGTTCTTATTGGCTTTGAGAAAAATACTGAGATTGAGCTTGATGGTAATATTTTTGAAACTGCTCAGAAGATGATGAACGATGTAAACATTCTTCAATCACAACGAAGCTTAAGTCAAAACACAAATCTGTTGCAACTCGATTTGCAAAGAACATTACTGGATAAGCAGGTTAAATCAGTTCGAGCTTCAAATTATCCAAGTGTAACTGCAATAGGAAATTATCAGTTCCAAACACAGACAAATAGTTTCGACTTTGCTGATTTTACCTGGGTTCAGACTTCAGCAATAGGTCTGCAAATTAATATTCCTATTTTCAATGGATTTACTGTTAAGAATAGAGCAAAGCAAATCAAAATAGCCGGTGAGCAAATTGCATTACAAAGGGAATACCTCGAAGACAATTTGAAAGTGCAGCTTGATGATATATTTAGAACAATGAACCTTGCAATTGACAAAGTAACTCATGCTGAAAAGAACGTGAATCTTGCAGAAAGAGCGTACAATATTGCGCTAACCAGATATAACTCCGGTCAGGGAACATTGCTTGAAGTAAATGACAGTGAAACCGCAATGGCGCAGGCAAAATTTAATCTGCTTCAGGCAACTCACGAAATTCTAAAAGCCAAAACCGATTACGATAAGTTTATTGGGGAAAGCATTAAAGAATAATCAACGCAAATATTTAATCGAAATCATAATTATAAAATGACAAACAAAAGCTTAAAATCATCTACCATGAAAACACCAAAATTTTTAATAATTGCAATAGCTGCGATTTCAGTATTGGCATACTCATGCAGCAGCACACAAAAGGAAGAAATCCAAACCGGGGAAGTTGAAGTTTCTAAAGTACTTGTTGAGGTTGATAAAACTAAAACTACAAAGCTCCTAAACCAGATTGAATTTACAGGCGTTGTTCAGGCCTGGGAAGAAGCATACATTGGAGCTGCTACTCCGGCAAGGATTGAAAAGATTTTTGTTGATGTTGGAGATAAAGTTTCTAAAGGACAACTTATTGTTCAAATGGACAGAACTCATCTTTATCAGGCAAATGTTCAGCTCGATAATTTGAAGAATGAACTTGCCAGAATAGAAGCTCTCCTTAAAGAAGGCGCCGTTACTCAGCAAAGCTACGACCAGATGAAAACTCAATACGATATTGCTGTTAGCAATATAAAGAATCTTTCTATAAATACTGAAATCAGATCAACACTAGATGGTATCGTTACCGGCAGATATTTCAGTGACGGGGAGATTTTCTCAATGACTCCTTCTCCGGGCGGGAAACCTGCAATTGTTGCGGTAAAGCAAATAAATCCTGTTAAGATTTTGGTGGGTGTGTCTGAAAGATATTTTAATAATGTTAGAATAGGACAAACTGCGGCTGTAACTTCAGATATTTTTCAAAACAGAGTGTTTGAGGGCAAGGTTGCCAAAATTCACCCGACTATAGACAGAGCATCGGGTACTTTCAACGTGGAAATAAGAATTGAAAACTCATCAAGCGAGCTTCTGCCGGGTATGTTTACAAGAGTGGCATTAAATCTTGGAGAAATTGAAGGAATTATTATTCCCGCCAGGTCTGTTATGAAACAAGTTGGCTCAAACGAAAGATTCGTTTTTGTGATAGAGGATGGAAAAGCTATTAGAAAGACCGTTCAGCTCGGGCGTAAAATTGACGATAATTTTGAAATTCTTGATGGATTAAAAGCTGATGAGCAACTTGTAATTATGGGACAAAATAATCTTATGCATTTATCGGAAGTGCATATTGTAAAATAGTTGTGAAGTTAGGTTGATGAGTTTGAAATCTACGGGAAACAATAGAATGTTAAATATGAAATTAAGAAATTATGAGTTTATATAGCACATCAGTAAAAAGACCCATTACAACCCTGATGGTCTTTTTAGCAATGATTGTAATTGGGTTATACAGTCTTAGAAATATTCCTCTGGATTTATATCCTGAAATTGAACCGCCTTTTATAAGCGTGTTTACAATATATCCCGGGGCAGGGGCTTCAGATATTGAAACTAATATAACCCGTCCACTGGAAGATAATCTTAGTACAATTACCAATCTAAAGAATATTACTTCTGTTTCAAGAGATAATGTTTCAGCAATAACAATTGAGTTTGAGTATGAAACAAATCTCGACGAAGCAACCAATGAAATTCGAGATGTAATTGGTCGTATTGAAAGATTTTTGCCCGAAGATATTGAGCAACCTACAATTTTTAAGTTTAGCTCTTCTATGATTCCTGTTATGGTAATTTCTGCTACTGCTGAGGAAAGCTATCCGGCTTTAGCAAAAATTCTGGATTATTATGTTGTAAATCCACTAAACAGAATTGATGGCGTTGGTACAGTTGTTCTTTATGGTGAGCCAATCAGAGAAATTCAGGTTAATGTTGACCCCAGATTGTTGGAGTCTTATGGAATAACTGTTGAGCAAATTGGAGGAATTCTTGCCGCAGAAAACATAAACTTACCTTCAGGAAGTTTAAAAATGGGTAAAAGTGAATATCCATTAAGGTTTACCGGAGAGTTTCAGGAAAGTAATGTGATAAAGAATATTGTTATCGGAAATTTTGGTGGAAAACCTGTTACAGTTTCAGATATTGCCGAAGTTAAGGATACTTTAAGGGAAATGACAATTCAGGAAAGGATTGAAGGAAGAAAAGGCTTAAGAATGGTTATTCAACGTCAATCCGGATCTAATACGGTTAATATTGCCAAGGAAGTTACAAAACAATTGCCTGCCATTAGAGAGAGTTTACCTCCTGATGTTGAACTGAAAGTAATTGTTGACCTTTCTCAATTTATTGTGGGCGCTATTGACAACCTTACAAGCATATTGTATTATGCAGCTCTGTTTGTTTTGGTAGTTGTTTTGTTTTTTATAGGAAGATGGAGGGCAACATTTATAATCATTATAACCATACCTGTATCATTAATTGCCGCATTTATTTATCTGTATCTTACAGGTAATACTTTAAACATGATATCACTGTCGAGTCTTGCAATCGCAATGGGTATGGTTGTGGATGACGCAATTGTTGTACTTGAAAATATTGCACAACATATTAATCGTGGTAGTCGCCCAAAAGAAGCAGCAGTATATGCTACCAATGAAGTAGGTATGGCTGTTGTTGCGTCAACGCTTACAGTTGTGGCAGTATTTCTTCCTCTAACTATGATAACCGGCTTTATGGGCTTGTTTTTCAGACAATTAGGGTTTATTGTTTCTATAACGGTTAGTGTTTCTACAATTGCGGCTCTTTCGCTCACTCCAATGCTTTCTTCAAAACTTATGAAGAAAAGCGATGAAAACAAGAAGTCAGGTTTAGGCAAAAAAATCAGAACAGCAATTAATAAGTTTCTAGACGGTTTAGACAATTTATATGTAAATACTCTCAGAAGATCTATGAGGATGAAATGGATTGTTATTGTTTCTTCCCTTCTTGTTTTTGTAAGCAGTTTGTTTTTGTTAGGTGCAATTGGAACAGGGTTTATGCCTGAGGCCGACCAAAGTGTTGTTAGTGCAAAAATTGAATTACCCATTGGGCTGAGACTTGAAGAAACCAGTAAAACAGCCAGAGCAATTGAAGATTTAATAGTTGAAAAGTATCCGGAAGCATATATGTATTATGTTAGTTCGGGGTATAGCACATCTGCAATGTTTATGATGTCAGGCTCTTCAGGATCTAATGTGATAGACATTTTAATGCGTCTTAAACCGATTAATGAAAGGGAAAGGGATGTGTGGCAAATAGCTGAGTCGCTCAGAGAGGATTTTAATCAGTTTCCTGAAATAGTTAAATACTCTGTTTCAACAACCGGCGGTGGACCAAATATGGGTGGAGCCCCTGTATCCGTTGAAATATACGGCCAAGACTTCAATGAAACAAATGCCTTCGCTTTTGAACTTGCTCAAAGAATGGAAAACATAAAAGGGATTAGAGATATATCAATTAGTAGAGGAGAAGAAAGACCTGAGCTTAGAATTATACCCGACCAGGAAAAAATGGCTTTGTTTGGCTTAAATACCCATACAGTTTCAAATGCAATTAGAAACAGGGTGGAAGGCATGACAGCAACTCGGTTCCGTGAAGATGGTTATGAATATAATGTTGTTATAAGACACAAGGAAGATTTCCGTAATACAATTTCTGATATTGAAAACATTTCTGTAAGAAATCCTATGGGTAAAATGGTTAAGGTGAAAGAATTTGCAACTGTTGAGGAGTTTTTTGCACCACCAAATATTGAAAGGAAAAACAGGGTTAGGTACCTTTCAATTAACTGTGCTTTACACAACAGATCTCTGGGTGATGTTACTGCCGACATTCAGGCTGAAATTGCTAAGATGGACATTCCTCAAGGTATTGACATTGCCTATGGAGGGCAAATTAAGGATCAAATGGAAGCTTTTTCTGATTTGATTTTGTTGTTGTTGTTGGCGATATTCCTTGTATATATTGTAATGGCAGCACAATTTGAATCTTTCCGAACTCCATTTATTATTATGCTGGCTGTTCCGTTTGCATTTACAGGTGTATTTCTGGCATTATACTTTACCGGAACAGAGTTGTCAGTTATAGCCCTGATTGGTGCCGTTATTCTTGTAGGTATTGTTGTGAAAAACTCTATTGTGCTTATTGATTATACTAATTTGCTTAAAGCCAGAGGATATACCGTTGTTCAGTCTGTTATTAAAGCAGGAAAGTCTCGTTTAAGACCGGTTTTAATGACAACGCTTACAACTATTCTCGCTATGATTCCAATGGCAATATCAAGCGGAGAAGGTTCTGAAATTTGGAAACCTATGGGTATAGCTGTAATTGGCGGTTTAACATTCTCTACAATTGTTACAATGGTATTTGTTCCGGTTGCTTATACTTTGTTAGGAGCAATGAAAGTTAAAAAACAAAAGAGAAAACTAGCAAAAGCGCGATTGTTGATATAATTTTGAATTGAAAAATCATTAAAAACAGAGATAATGAAATCAGTATTTATTGTTTATAATCAGGCACTAACAGAAAGTGTGCAGGAATTACTAGACCATAACAATGTTAGAGGTTTTTCACAATGGAAAGATGTAATGGGCAGAGGTTCTAAAAAAGGAGAACCACACATGGGTACTCATACATGGCCTGCAATGAATTCAGCTACTATTGCCATAGTGGAAGACCATCAGGTAACTGCCCTTTTAAACGGAATTGAAAAAATCAACGAAACCGCCGAAATGCAAGGAATCAGAGCTTTTGTATGGGATGTGATTGCAAGTGTGGGGTAGAATGGTAATGTGCCAATATGCCAATTAGATAATGTGCCAATATGCCAATGTGCCAATGGGGTTTTAGCGTCATCCCGACCATAAGGGAGGAATCCCGTGATTCCCTGCACCCGTCACCTCGAGCGCTAGCGAGAGGTCCCGTTGATATAAGCCATTTGCATATTGGCACATTACACTACAATCTGCACAATCAATACAATCTATTCAATCTTTTCCTAAGGACACAGGACTAGGGACTTAGGACTCAGGACTTATAAGGACTAAACTATCATAAATCTCCTCCAAGTCCTTCTGCTTTTTATGGATATCAAGGTTGGCAATTACATACTCTTTGGCTTGTTTACCAATGGTTTTGCGCAATTCAGGGTTTTGTGCCAGAAGTACAATTTTTTCGGAAAGTGCTTCAATATCCCACTCCTGAATCAAAAAACCTGTTTTGCCATCTGATATAATTTCAGGAATTCCTGCATGGTAGGTGCTTATAACAGCAAGACCTGAACTCATGGCTTCCAGCAGGGTGCCCGGAATACCTTCCTTGTTGCCATTCTTATCTGTTACACTCGGATGAACAAACATATCTGCCTTTGCAAGCATCTTTAAATGTCTTTCACCTCCATACTGGTAGGGAGCATGCCATTTTACATGTTTTTCAAGCCCAAGCTTCTTAATGCTTTTGTTGATTGAACTAAATTTTCCAAAATGCCCGGTGAAGTGGAGTTTTAATGGCTTATTAGTTTTTTCAATGCTTCTTTTAAACGCTTTAAGAAGAAACAAATGTCCTTTTTTTGGTTCCAAACTGCTAAGTAAATAAATATTTACCTCTTCTTTTTCCGAATAATCTCTTTCTAAGTCAAACAGTGAAGTATCCAATCCATGATAATGTACTTTGATTTTCTCTCCTCTCGCTCCAAGCGATATCAAGGCTTTTTTCATGTTTATGCTCATAGCCAGAATCAAGTCAACATTCTCAAACACTCTCTTCTGCAAATATCTTTTACCTATACCAAAATACCTTCTCGGAAAATATGAGTAATCCCAACCATAGAAAGAAACCACTTTTGGAACATTTGCTTTTTCAAGTATTTTATAAAACATTCCTGCATCTGTACCATAATGGAAATGTAAGACACCCGGCTTTTCTTCATCAATTTTTTTAAGAATATAATCAACCTGAGATTTTGTAATATGACGTGAAAACTTATAAATGATTTTATGCAGAAACCCTCTAAGACCTTTTGTCTTATCAATATTGTGAACATTCAAAATTGAAAATGAAGGATTTGGGATAAACTCCTTAAAAAAAACACTTGCAGAATATTTCTCGTGATTACTGATCTGGTTGCCAATGAAAGTTGCAGTATAATGCAGATATCGTCTTACAAAATGAAATACTTGGGGCATCATTATGATTTTTAAGCAAAATTAGTTAGTTTTTATGAATTGCCTATATTTGCCAATTGCAATTAAAGGAAAAAATTAATGGAAAACCTGAAAAAATTATTTCTGCTGGATGCTATGGCACTTATATACCGCGCCTATTATGCTTTCAGCAGAAACCCAAGAATTAACTCTAAAGGAATAAACACTTCTGCTGCATTCGGATTTACTAATGCTTTGTTGGAAGTAATAAATAAGGAAAAACCTACTCACATTGCTGTTGCTTTCGATACAGTTGCTCCAACCCAGCGCCATGAGGAATTTCCGGCATATAAAAGTCACAGGGAAGAAACTCCGGAAGACATAATTAGTTCGCTGTTCATCATTAAAGAAATTATCAAGGGCTTCAACATCCCTGTTTTGGAACTTGATGGCTTTGAAGCTGATGATATAATTGGAACGGTTGCAAAGCAGGCTGAAAAAGAAGGATTCAAAGTTTATATGATGACTCCTGATAAAGACTTCGGGCAGCTTGTGTCTGAAAATATCTTTATGTATAAACCGGCAAGGCTTGGTAACGACATAGAAATATGGGGAGTTAAAGAGGTTTGTAAAAGATTTGGCATAGAAAAACCGGAGCAAGTTCAGGACTTGCTTGGATTATGGGGAGATTCTTCAGATAATATTCCGGGAGTGCCCGGTATTGGAGAAAAAAAAGCAAGAGATCTTATAGCTCAATTTCATTCTATAGAAAACTTGCTTGAAAACCTTGATGATGTAAAAGAAAACAGAAGTCGTGAAAGCCTCAAAAAGTACGCCGATCAGGCTAGATTGTCCAAAAAACTGGCCTCTATAATTCTTGATGTTCCGGTAAACTTTAATGAAGCAGAGTTTAAGATAAAAGCACCCGACAAGAATATGCTTATGCCGGTTTTTGAAGAACTTGAATTTAGAACTCTTACAAAAAGACTTTTTGATATTTCTGAAAGTACTCCCGAAATCACAGAGACCATAGTGCCAAAAGTAAGTGGGCAGATGGATATGTTCTCTGAGTCGGAAGCATTTGCAAACCCTTATGATGTGGCGGCGGCCAAACTGCAAAAGCTTTTAAAAGAGAAAAAATATCACACAGTTGATTCTACAGAGAAGATTGAGGAATTATTGCAAATCCTGCAAAAAGCTAAGCATTTCTGTTTTGATACAGAAACAACAAGCCTCGACAGTATTGAAGCCGAACTGGTTGGCATTTCATTTTGTATAAATCCGGGAGAAGCATGGTATGTGCCAATTCCTGAAGACAGAAAGAAAGCTGAGGGAATAGTGAATTTGTTTAAACCTGTTTTTGAAAATACTGAGATTGAAAAGACCGGACAAAATCTTAAGTTCGACATCAGTATTCTAAAAAACTATGGTGTTAAGGTTGGTGGGAAATTGTTTGACACAATGCTGGCTCATTATCTTCTACAACCCGACATGAGACACAATATGGATTTGCTTGCTGAAACTTACCTCGACTATTCTCCTGTTAGTATTGAAGATTTGATTGGAAAAAGAGGGGCAAACCAAAAAAGCATGAGGAGTATTCCGATTGACCTTGCAACTGCATACGCTTGTGAAGATGCCGACATTACTCTGCAGCTTAGATATTTCTTTGAGCCAATGCTAAAAGAGCAAACCCTTGAGAGTTTGATGAAGGATATCGAATGTCCTCTGGTATATGTTTTGGCAGATATAGAACATCAGGGAGTTAAGCTGGATGTTAAAGCACTTAATGAGTATTCGGATGTTTTAGATAAGGAAGTTAAAGAAACAGAGCAGGAAATTTATTCATTGGCTAATAAAACATTCAATATATCTTCACCAAAACAACTTGGAGAAATACTGTTTGATGAATTAAAAATAGTAGCCAAACCAAAGAAGACAAAAACCCAACAATATAGTACCGGCGAAGAAATTTTAGTAAAACTAACAGATAAGCACCCAATCGTTGGAAAGATTTTGGAATACAGAAGTCTTACTAAGCTTAAATCAACATATGTTGATGCTCTTCCAAAAATGATTAACGAGAAAACTCTAAGATTGCACACTTCTTATAATCAGGCAATTGTTGCTACCGGAAGGCTTTCATCAAACAATCCAAATCTTCAAAATATTCCAATCCGAACCGAAAGAGGAAGAGAGATTAGAAAGGCATTTGTACCAAGAGATGAAAATCATATTTTGCTTGCTGCCGACTATTCTCAAATCGAGCTAAGAATTATTGCATCGCTTTGCAAAGACCCATCTATGATAGAGGCTTTCAATAAAGGCTACGACATTCATTCGGCAACCGCTGCAAGAGTATGGGAGGTTGACATTGATGATGTTACAAAAGAAATGAGAAGACGGGCGAAAACCGTTAATTTCGGAATAGTTTACGGCATATCTGCATTTGGATTGTCTGAAAGAATAAATATTCCTCGCACAGAAGCTGCTGAGATAATAAATCAGTATTTTAAAAAGTACCCGGGAGTTAAGGAATACATGAACACTACCATTGAATTTGCACGAAGCAATGGATATGTTCAAACAATGATGGGTAGAAGAAGATACGTTCCTGATATCAACAGCGCTAATGCCACCGTTAGAGGATATGCCGAAAGAAACGCCATTAATGCTCCTATACAAGGCACAGCAGCCGACATGATAAAGATTGCAATGATCAAAATTCACAATGAACTTGAAAAACAAAACATGAAATCAAAAATGATTATGCAAGTTCATGATGAATTGGTTTTCGATGCACATGATTCAGAGCTAGAGAAACTCAAGCCAATTGTGGAAAAATGCATGAAAGATGCACTAAAACTTGATGTTCCTATAGTTGTTGATATGAATACCGGAAATAACTGGCTGGAAGCACACTAAAGTCGTAAGTCGGCAGTCGACAGTCGACAGTCGAAAGTCAATAGTCTTAGGGTATTGCTTATATTATTATATCGACTGCCGACTGCCGACTTACGACTCTACCACATTCTTATAATGTTCGTAGCGTTCTAATACTTCAATAACATACATATAAGTTTCTAAACCACGGCAATAGCCGTGCTTCACCTCAGGGTCGAGATAATACTTAGGCTTGGATTTATTCAGAATGTAATAGTCAACATTATCTTTCCAAATATTTGGATCTTTTCCGTGCTTTTCAGCAAGTTTACGAGCATCAAATACATGGCCCAACCCCACGTTATATGAAGCAAGAACAAACTTAATTCTTTCATTATCATCTGTAATTACATCTCGAAGTCTTTCATTAAGATAATAAAGATAGCTAACGCCTGCTCTTATATTTTCTGCTACAGAAGAATTTTCATCAACATTATATATTGCTGCAGTATTTGGCATCAGCTGCATTACTCCAAATGCTCCTGCCCATGATACGGCTTGTGGGTTGAATCGTGATTCCTGAAATGCAACTGAAGCAATTAGACGCCAATCGAGATCATATTGCTCTGCCCATCTTTTAAAATAATTGTCATAAACTGAAATTTTTCCACCTCCTAGCGAATGATACTGGCTTCGGGCAATATCTGCCGTACGCGGATTATTATAGTACTTATTATAAAGACTTGCATACTGACGGGTGGGTTTAAAAGTTTCAAACCACTCATTTATAGCACTTAAAAGCTCAGGTGATTCTTTTCTGACAGCCCAGGCAAGATTTTGAGAAAAACTCAAAGGAGTATTAATATCAAGATTTGAGTAAAACCCTAAGTTTACATTAGCAAGATGTTCGTCGCTAACTGTAAATTCAATTTCACCGTTGGCAACTCTTTCAATTAATTGTTCAATCTCCATATCAACTTCTACAACATAAATTGTATCACCAATTTCTTCCATTAGGTGATTTAATCTTGTGGCAAAAGAGGATTTACTCTGAACGTAAATAGTCTTGCCGGCAAGGTCTAAGTGATTTCTAATCATATTGTCTTCAATTTCTGAAGACCTCATGTTGTACCAATCATTTGGCTTTCGTTGAACTAATACCTGTCTGGTTTGACTATGAGGCACTGTAAATTCAAACATTTTTGACCTATCTCGAGTTACTGTAAGGTCAAGAGCAATTACATCACACTCATCCTCTGCCAGCAAACATGCAAAGTTTTCACTAAGATCGTTTGTTACATATACTTCAAGTTCTACACCTATATGTTTTGTAAACATTTTCAATAACTCAAGGTGAAAACCCATTGGCTCACCTCGGTAAATAAAGTAATTTGTTGAATTATAGTTAGTAGTTGCTCTTAATACTCCTTTTTGTTTAATCCTGTCAAGGTCAGAAATACTGTCTTCCTCTTCAATACTATTATCAAGGCTCAGTGGAATTAATATCGCAAACAATCCTACAAGCAGCAAATAAGGAAGAAATCTTATTAAAAGTTTCTTCAAATTTTCACGCTTCATTTTCATTTTATGTGTCATTTTTTAAGCAAGCCGCAAAGATAATACTTTTTAAAAAATCAAAGGGGTTATTAATTGCGTATTATTGTGGCTTTTATCAATCAACAAAGGTAACGCATTAATAACCAAATTGTTTAGGTAATCCCCATGTCTGTAATTGCTCTTTATGTTAATAAGTGCTCCTTTGCTTTAACATCAATGAATTTTTAATATTGTTTTTGTTGAAAAAAACTTAACTTTACCGTTTGTCAATCTAAATAATATAACTAAAAAAATGTTATTTCAAGACATTGCAGGCCAGGAAGTTATAAAGAAAAAACTTATTAACAACATTAGAAACAAAAGAGTTTCTCATGCTCAAATGTTTTTAGGTGCTGAGGGTAGTGGAAAACTTGCCCTCGCTCTCGCGTACGCCCAATACCTTAATTGTCAAAACCCCTCTGAGACTGACTCTTGTGGAGTTTGTCCTCCGTGCAATAAATTTAATAAGCTTATACATCCGGATCTTCATATGTTTTTTCCGGTTGCCAACAACAAAGAGTTTACAAAAGATGTAAATAGTGTTACATATCTCTCTCAGTGGCGAAATTTTGTTTTGGAAAGTCCTTATTTCGGCTTGCCGGACTGGTATTCTCATATTGGAATAGAAAATAAGCAGGGTATTATTAAGGCTGACGATTGCAATGAGATTATTAGGCTAATGGGACTAAAACCATATGAAAGTCAGTATAAAATTGTCATAATTTGGATGGCTGAAAAAATATTTCATTCAGCAGCTCCCAAATTACTTAAGATATTTGAAGAACCCCCTGACAAAACTCTTTTTATTCTTATCGCAGAACAACAGGAACAAATTTTAAAGACAATCTTGTCGAGGGCTCAGGTGTTGAAAATACCTGCTGTTAAGGAAGTGGATGTTGCCCATTTTTTAAAACAAAAATTAAACACAGAAAGCCAGTTAGCAAAAAAAATAGCCTTTTTATCAGCAGGTAATATGTCTGAAGCAATAAGATTATCTAAAGAAGGGCTGGAAGGTGTTGATGCTTTAGAGACGTTTAGAAACTGGATGTTAGATTGTCATTCGTTTAAAGTAAATGGAATTCTTAAAACTGTGGAAAATATCTCTAAAGAAGGCAGAGAAAAACAAAAAAGCCTTATTTCATACGCAACAAAAATGCTTCGTTTATCAATGCTTTTTAGCATGCAAGTAAAGACTGATTCTCTAGTTAGGATTGAAGGAGATGAGGAAATATTTCTTGAAAAGTTTTCAAAGTTTATAAACGAGTCTAATATTAATGAAGCTTATGCATTGTTTCAAGAGGCATACACTCATATTGAAAGGAATGCAAACCCCAAAATCCTTTTTACCGACCTTTCATTTAAAATGACACGATTATTAAGGTCTGTAAAATGATTTTATTTGTAATTTTGCAGTTAATTTAATACAAAGCAAGTGAGCAAGATAGATATAAATGATCCGTTTATGTCACGCGGATGCCGGTGTTCTCCCAATATTCAGGAAAGATGCCTGAATGTTTTTAAGCATTCAAGCAGCAAAATGGATGCTACCGATTGGCTAAAAAACATTAAAGGGCCTCAGGTTAATTGTTTTTCGGATTTTATTGAAGTTAGATTTAAAAATAGCCGTAAAGACTTTTTTCGTACTACTCCTGAGATGGACCTTAGAGAGGGCGATATTGTTGCAGTTGAGGCAAATCCAGGTCATGATATAGGAATAGTTACTCTTACCGGACATGCTGTAAAACTTCAGATGAGGTCTAAAAA
>CAZRNU010000068.1:0-7926 GCA_964601515.1 uncultured Bacteroidales bacterium
TTTTCATCAAGCAGAACAACATCAAATACTTTATCCTTAATTAGGTCAATGGCTTCATTACCGCTAGTTGCAGTTGAAACATCATACCCTTTTTCCTTTAAAAAAATCAAATGTGGTTTTAGCAATTCAATTTCATCATCAGCCCACAAAATATTTACAGCCATAAAAAATTAAGGTTAAACATTATTAAAAAGTGCAACAACCTATTTTTCAGGCAAATTTTTAACAGAAAAGAAATGCAAAAGATACCCGACAATTTGTTCTTGCACATTAGCAAATTTAATTAAAAATAACGACATTTGGCACTTTAAAATAAGCCTCAAAACAAAATATTTCCGGATGAAAAAACAGCCAATAAACAAGCTCAAAATATTTAATGACCCTGTTTACGGGTTTATTAACGTACCATTTGAAGAAATATTTGACCTTATTGAAAACCCGTACATACAGCGTTTACGTAGAATTAAGCAACTTGGACTGACGCAACTTGTATACCCTGGGGCACTTCATACACGTTTTCACCATGCTATGGGAGCAATGTATTTAATGTGTCAGGCGATTGAAATATTGCGTTTTAAGGGACAAGATATTGCAGAAGAAGAAGCATTAGCGGTTACTACAGCCATTCTGCTTCATGATATTGGTCACGGACCTTTTTCCCATGCTCTAGAAAATTCTATTGTTCATGAGATGGATCATGAAGATCTTTCTTCTCTTTTCTTTGAAAGATTAATTGAAAAATATGGCAATAATCTTAAGATTGCAAAGGATATTTTTAACAACAAGTATCACAAAAAATTTTTGTATCAACTGGTTTCCGGTCAACTCGACATGGATCGCCTAGATTATCTAAACAGAGATTGCTATTTTACAGGAGTTTCGGAGGGAGTAATAAGTTACGATAGGATAATTAAAATGCTTAATGTTGCAGATAATCAGCTTGCGATAGATGAAAAAGGAGTTTACTCAGTTGAGAAGTTTTTGATTGCCAGAAGATTGATGTATTGGCAGGTCTATTTGCATAAAACAGTAATTTCAGCAGAAAATCTTCTAATAAGTATTCTCAGAAGAGCCAAAGAACTCGCACTTGCAGGAGAACAACTATTTGCAACACCTTCGTTATCAATGTTTTTATCAACAAAATATTACAGAGAAGATTTTGCAAAAGATTATAATCTGCTTGACAGTTTTGCAAAACTAGATGATTTTGACGTAGTAGCATCAATAAAAGTATGGGCATCTCATAAAGACAAGGTACTTTCAACTTTATGCACTAATTTGCTCAACAGAACACTATACAAAATAGAAATTCAAAGAAAACAATTTTCGGAAAGCTATATTGAAAAAGTCAATTCAGTAACAAAGAAGGTACTTGGAATTAGTGACTCTGAAATTAATTACTTTGTAATTAATGGAATTGCATGCAACAATGCATACGACCCAAATGTAGGCAGTATAAAAGTAATTTTAAAAACAGGTGAACTAGTTGATTTGGGCTCAGCAAGTGACTACCTAAACAACACTATGATATCGCAGGATGTACAAAAGTATTACTTATGTTATCCCAAAGAAATAATACCTCATTTATAATAATTTTGTAAAGAAATTGCTTAAATATTGGTAACTTGCGCAACTTTTTCTTAAAGATTTCATAACAAACAACATATATTAGAATGGATTTTTCTGCTACAGAGATAGCCGGTTTTTTAAACGGCAACATTGAGGGAAACCCTGAAATTAAGGTAAACAAAATTTCAAAGATTGAGGAAGCTGAAGAAGGCTCATTAACTTTTTTAGCAAACCCGGCTTACACTCATTATATATACACTACTAATGCTTCAATTGTATTAGTTAATAAAAGCTTCAAACCGGAATCTACTTTAAAAACAACAATTATTAAAGTAGATGATGCTTATAGTTCACTAGCAAAATTATTAGAGTTATATGAAAAGAGTAAGCCTGTTAAAAAGGGCATATCCGCAATGGCATTTATCGCAGAAAATGTAAAAAAAGGCGAAAATATTTATGTTGGTGAGTTTGCTTATATCGGAGATAATTGTATTATTGGAGACAATGTGCAAATTTTTCCGCAGGCATATATTGGAGACAATGTAAAAATAGGCGAAAATTCTATAATTTATCCGGGAGCAAAAGTATATGCAAATTGCATAATTGGAAAATCGTGTATAATACATTCCGGCGTCGTAATTGGAGCTGATGGTTTTGGTTTTAGTCCACAAACTGAAAAAAATTATAAAAAAATTGCACAGATAGGGAATGTTATTGTGGAAGATGATGTTGAGATTGGAGCAAATACAACAATTGATAGGGCTACAATGGGTTCTACCATAATAAAAAAAGGAGTTAAGCTTGATAATCTAATACAAATAGCCCACAATGTTGCAATTGGTGAAAACACGGTTGTTGCAGCTCAAGCGGGTGTTGCCGGCTCTTCAAAAGTTGGAAGTAATTGCATGATTGGAGGTCAGGTTGGCATCAGTGGGCATCTTAGTATTGGCAACAACGTAAAAATGGCTGCTCAGTCGGGAGTTGGGTCAAATATTAAAGATGAAGAAATAATTATGGGTTCGCCCGCTTTTGATGCTTCCAAATACAAAAAAACATATGTCCATTTTCGCAATTTGGATAAGTTAGTTAAGAGAATTGATGAATTGGAGAAACAAATCAAACTAATAAACAATAAAGGTTAAAGTATTCCCAAATAAATAATATGGTTTTTACAAGGTTTTTTTTGATATATTTGCCCCCAAATTAAAATATCCAAAAAAAGCCATGAGCGACAAACAAAAGACCATAAAAAATGAAGTTACTCTTAAGGGAGTAGGTCTGCATACCGGCAAAGAAGTTACCTTAACATTCAAACCTTCTGATGTGAATACAGGAATAAGATTCCTTAGAAAGGATATCGGCCCTGATGCTTTTATTGAGGCAAGTGCAGAATATGTTGTTAATACATCAAGAGGAACCACAATAGAAAAAAAACAAATAAGAGTTGCAACCATTGAACATGCACTTGCAGCCGTTACAGGTTTGCAAATTAATAATATAATAATTGAGGTTGACTGTCCGGAAACACCAATTTTAGATGGAAGTGCAAAACATTATGTTGAAGCTCTCCAAAGGGCTGAAATTGTTGAACAAGATGCTTTAATTGAATATCTTGAGTTGAAAGAAACAATTCACTTCTATGATGAAGAAAAAGATTGTGAAATCATAGCAGTTCCATCCGACAGGTATAGAATTTCAAGCATGATAGATTTTCAATCGAAAGTATTGCCTCCACAACATGCAAAACTGGATAACTTAGAAGATTTCGCTGAGCAAATAGCACCATGCAGAACTTTCGTATTTTTACATGAGTTGGAGATGCTTTTAGTAAATAATTTAATCAAAGGAGGCGATTTAAATAATGCGATTGTATTTGTTGATAAGGCTATATCTCAAGGAGAGCTGGATAAACTTGCAACAGTATTTGAGAAGCCAAGTGTTAGTGTTCAACCGGAAGGGATATTAAACAATCTTGAACTTTATTTTAATAATGAGCCGGCAAGACACAAGCTTCTAGACATAATAGGAGACCTTACTCTTGTTGGCAAACCTATTAAAGCTCATATAATTGCCAGAAAACCCGGGCATATGTCGAATATTAAATTTGCCAAAGAGCTTATTAGTATTGATAAAAAACAAATACTTGATGCCCAGATTCCAAAATATGACCCTACAGTTCCGCCTATATATGATATTAACAAGATCAAAAAAATGCTACCACACAGGTATCCATTCCTTCTTGTTGATAAAGTTATTGAGTTGTCTGATACTCACGTAGTTGGAGTTAAGAATGTAACGGCAAATGAAGGTTTTTTTGCAGGGCATTTCCCAAATGAGCCCGTAATGCCGGGAGTTTTGCAAATTGAAGCTCTTGCTCAAGCAGGTGGGTTGTTTATATTTTCTACAATACCAGACCCTGAAAATTACTCAACATATTTTCTTAAAATTGATAATGCCAAATTTAAACAAAAGGTAGTTCCCGGAGATACATTACTTATGAAGTGTACATTGTTAACGCCTGTAAGAAGAGGACTATGTCATATGCAAGCATATGCTTACGTTGGCAATAAAATTGTAATGGAAGCTGAAATTATGGCTCAAATAGTTAAAAATGTAGATCTTTTAAAATAAAGAAAATTGAATTGTTGCCAGCAAATATAGAAAAATATGACTCAACCACTTGCATATATTCATCCAAAAGCAAAAATAGGCAATAATGTGACCATTTCACCATTTGTAACAATTACCGAAGACGTTGTTATTGGTGATAATACATGGATTGGCCCAAATGTTACAATTATGGACGGTGCGAGAATTGGCAAGAATTGCCGAATTTTCCCGGGTTCTGTAATTTCAGCAATCCCTCAAGATTTAAAATTTTCCGGAGAAATTACGACAGCCGAAATTGGTGACAATACAACAATAAGAGAATGTGTTACCATAAATCGTGGCACAAAAGCATATAACAAAACTGTTGTAGGAAACAACTGTCTGCTAATGGCATATGTACATATTGCCCACGACTGTGTTGTTGGAAATAATTGTATACTGGCAAATGCAGCCACTTTGGCAGGGCATATAATTATTGACGATTTCGCAATAATTGGAGGTTTATCAGCAGTTCATCAATTTGTAAATATTGGAAAATATGTAATGATAAGCGGCGGCTCTCTAGTAAGAAAGGATGTTCCACCTTATACAAAAGCAGCAAGAGATCCACTATCATTTGTTGGAATTAATTCGGTCGGATTAAGGAGAAGAGGATTTGATAATGAAGCTATCAGTAGAATTCAAGCAATATACCGAATTCTATTCATGAACAAATACAGTGTTTCTAAAGCTGTAAGCATAATTGAGTCTGAAATACAACAATGCAGCGAGAAAGATGAGATTTTATGTTTCATCAAAAATTCAAGCCGTGGCATTATGAAAGGCTATTAAAAAGCATATAAATAATTATGCAAATAATTCTTGATAAAGCCGGAAAAAGGTTCGGAAATCAATGGATTTTTAGAAATCTTAATTACACATTTGATACAGGTATTCATACTTCTGTAATAGGGAAAAATGGTTCCGGAAAGTCAACTCTGTTAAAAGTTATTTCAGGATATACAAATCTTACAGAAGGTAATATCTCATATAAATTTGGAGAAACTCAAAAAAATCTCAGCAAATTATACTCTTACATTTCTATTGTTTCTCCTCACCAACAGCTAATTGAAGAATTTACGCTTTCCGAGCTCCTCATTTTTCATTACAAGCTAAAACCTTCATCTTATAATTATAACAATGTTATTGAATTGCTTGGATTACAATCAAATGTGAAAAAGCCAATAAAAGACTTCTCTTCAGGAATGAAGCAAAGAGTAAAACTAGGGTTGGCATTGTTTAGTGATTCAGAGTTATTGTTACTTGATGAACCCTGCACAAATCTTGACGCAGAAGGAAGAGGTTGGTTTAAAATTTATCTTGAGCATACATCTCAAAACCGAACAGTTATAGTTTTTTCGAACAATAATATTGAAGAAACATTTTCTTGCGAACGTTCAATTTCCCTTTGATTTTTTATTATTTTTGTGCCCACAAAATTTGAAATAAATTAACATTATAATATGGCTACAACAGCAGATTTTAGAAACGGATTATGTTTAGAGTTTAATAATGAACTTTATACGATTGTAGAATTCCAACATGTTAAACCCGGCAAAGGAGCAGCATTTGTGCGCACAAAACTTAAAAATCTAAAAACCGGAAAAGTAATTCCAAATACTTTTTCCGCCGGTGTTAAGATTAATATTGCGAGAGTTGAAAGACGTCAATACCAATATCTATACAAAGATGACAATGGATATAATTTCATGCATAATGAAACTTTCGAACAGGTTTCTATACCGGAAGAAATTATAAGTGCTCCAGCCCTGCTAAAGGAAGGACAAGCTGCTGATATTATGTTTCATGCAGATACAGAAACCCCATTAAGTTGCGAAATGCCGGCATTTGTTGAGTTAAAAGTTATATACACTGAACCTGGAGTAAAAGGCGACACAGCTACTAATACATTAAAACCGGCCACAGTAGAAACAGGAGCACAAGTAAATGTGCCATTGTTTATTGAAGAAGGCGAAATGATTAGGGTAGATACAAGAACAAATGAATATCACGAAAGAGTTAAATAACATCACTTTTCATGAAGTTACCACAACCTATCACTCTTGAGGAGTGTGCAAAAATAATAAATGCTCAATTTGAAGGGGAACCTGATTTTCTTATTACCGGCATTAATGAAATTCACATGGTTGAAAAAGGTGATTTAACCTTTGTTGACCATCCGAAGTATTATGATAAAGCTCTAAATTCAGCAGCAACAACTATTATTATCAATAAGAAAGTTGATCGACCTACAGGTAAGGCTTTATTATTTTCTGACGATCCATTTCGTGATTATGTTGCATTGGTAAAAAAATACAGGCCGTTTCAGCCTTGTAATCAAATGATTAGCCCAACAGCTGATATTGGAGAAGGCACAATAATACAACCCGGAGCTTTTATTGGGAATAATGTGAAAATCGGCAAAAATTGTTTAATTCACGCAAATGTAAGCATTTACGACCACTGCATAGTTGGAGATAACGTTATTATTCACTCAGGAACTGTTATTGGCGCAGATGCTTTTTATTTCAAAAGAAGACCTGATTATCATGATAAAATGGTTTCCTGTGGTCGTGCTATTATTGGCAACAACGTAGAGATAGGTGCTTGCTGCACTGTAGATAAAGGAGTGTCAGGAGATACAAAAATTGGAGATGGAACCAAGCTGGATAATCATATTCAGATTGGTCACGATACTGTAATTGGACGAAACTGTTTGTTCGCTTCTCAAGTTGGTGTTGCCGGATGCGTAATTGTGGAAGATGATGTAATTCTTTGGGGGCAGGTTGGAGTTCAGAAAGACCTGACAATTGGAAGAGGCGCTGTAGTTTTAGGCCAATCCGGTATTTCGAAATCGATTCCCGGCGGCATAACCTATTTCGGAAGCCCTGTTCAGGAAGCCCGCAGCAAAATGAAAGAATTGGCTTTGATAAAAAGATTACCCGAAGTATTTGAGTTACTGAAGAAGGAGGTTTAATTACCTTAAACCATATCCATATCCTTATCCTTATCACTCTCCACTCCCTCAGTTTTATACTTAGACGGGCATTTGAGTAGCAATGAAGTTGCAACAAACACATCCTCTTCGAATTTGCCGATTAAAACAATTTGATCAGACTTTTCGAAATCAGTTGGTTTTTGTCCAAGATGATGAACCTTTGATTCATACCCTTTATCGTCAATCATATAAAAGGTAAGTAATAAAGTATTACCAATAATAATCTCTTCAACAGGTTTCTCCATATTTAGAATGCCAATAATGTGAAATTCCTTACCCGGATTATTCCTTGCAACATCAAATGATGAATAAGTATCAGCCTGATAAACCATAGAAATGATAACAGCCAAAGCAATTACAAGAAATATAAGCAGAGCTATTTGAGTTTTTTTCATATGTTACAATTCCTCTTCCTTTTCCTTAATCTTTTTCTCAATCCTTCTAAGTCTGTTGTCAATGAAAAACATTGCCATACCTATACCTGCTAGTATTACAGCTAACACCAAAGCAACTACCATTATTTTTCCGTCTTGTTCAAACATAATATTTTTCAATTTATCCAACCCTTCCGGGGTTGCGATTGTTTTATTATCAGCTTTTTTTCTACAGAAATTCAATCCCTTCGGGATTGACTATCCTTGTTCATTAAAGTATTATCTTCAATCTTCAATCTTCAATCTTCAATCTTCAATCTTCAATCTTCAATCTTC
>CAZRNU010000068.1:8026-15633 GCA_964601515.1 uncultured Bacteroidales bacterium
ATCTTCAATCTTCAATCTTCAATCTTCAATCTTCAATCTTCAATCTTCAATCTTCTCAATCTAAAAATTATTTCGGCAATCCAAAAGCTTAGTATAATCCATCCTATTGCTGCGGGCCAAAATATTTTTCTCATTGACGGGTCGAGGTCGCCGGTAGCAAGAGCCGGATTACCACCCAATCCGGGATGAATAGAAGATGAAGCCAATCTTGGAATTACCATTATAAACAGGAAAAACATTACAAAAGCAAAGATGCTATATACAGCAGACAGCCTAGCTCTTTTATCTTCATCCTCAACACTTGCCCTAAGCACTAAATATGCAAGATATACTAACATACCAATTGCGGCGCCATTCAATTTAGGGTCATTTACCCAAAATGCACCCCAAGTATTTTGCGCCCATATCATACCTGTAATAAGGCCTAAAGTTCCGAAAATCAAGCCTGTATTAACCATAGAAATAGCTTTAATGTCGTATTTCAATTTATTTGTGCGCAAAAACATAATACTATTAACCATTCCCATAAAAAGAATAAATATCATAGCAAACCACATCCCAACATGAAAATAAACATTTCGAATAGTTTGCCTGATTACCGGCATTTCAGGAGCATCAAACAAAAACCCACCAATTATTACGTAAATCAATATTGAAATACATAAAACTTTCCACCAACTATGTTTTAAAAATCCAATCATAATTATTAAGATTAATCTTGCCAAATATACGGGAAAAGAGTATTAGATAATACTACAGCTATTAAAGAAATCACAAAACTTATTAAAATATCCGGATAAAATTCTAATAAAGCCTTGCCAGTAATAACACTTTCCGATGCTCTCATCAGAACAAGTAATTGCGGTAAGAAAATCGGAAAACTAAGAATAGAAACAAGAGTGAAATTATTTCTAACTTTTGACGCTATAGCCGACATTAGAGTTATAACAGATGATATTCCCAAAACGCCAACAATTAAAACAATAATGAATGCAGTGATGTTTTGCACAATATTTCCCATAAAAATCAGGAATACTAAAAAAGCAATTATAGCAAGCAGTAGTAGCAACAAAGTATTAAAAATAAGTTTGGAATTTATAAAAGCTACCGGACTAACAATAGTATAATAATACATTCCTCTGTCAGGACTTTCCTGAATAAAGCTTTTAAGTATTGAATTAAATGAAGCGAATAGAAGAATAATCCAGAATAATGCATTCCAGACCTTAAAGCTAATAATTCCATCAAAAGCTAAAAAGCAAACAAAAACTGTTGATACCAGATATAAAATAATACTGCCAAAAGCTGATTTACTTTTGATTTCTAGGAGAATATCCTTATAAACAAGTAGCAAAGTAGGATTAACCATCAAGAAATTAGTTATATTCACTAATTTATCACAATCACTTTTTCAGCTATTCCGTAGTCTGATATAATGCGAACGATATAAACACCGGAGGTTAATTTCCCGGTATCTAGTTTTGTCATATTAGAATAACCTGACATAACAGAAATTTGGACTACTCCTTTTAAGTCATATATCATGATATCCCAATTTTGTTTATAAAGAAAGCCAAAATCAATCATAACAAAATCTTTAGCAGGATTTGGATATACAGATATTACCTCAGAAAACTCCGGTTGATTAATGTTAGTAACAAACAGCTCAAATGTTTCTTGAGCTGTACACCCATTTTCGTCAGTAACAGTAACGGTATATAACCCCGGAGCCAGTCCTTCAATATATGATCCGGAGTGACCAGAATCCCACTCGTAAGTTACGGCACCAACAGCATTGATAACACTAACCTGAATAGAGCCATTGTTTTGCCCGGGTTCAGGATTTACTACCTGAGCAATAATAATAATTTCTGCAGGATTATTCAGAGTATAACTTGCATCAGTTTCGCAATTATTAAAATCAATTACTTCAACACTATATATACCGGCAGGCAAATCATTAATTGTATTACCAACCCTTTGGTCGTTCCACAAATATTGATAAGGGGCAGTGCCACCTACTGCCTGAATATGAATTGAACCATCAGTAGAGTTATGGCAATATGGTTGAATAATTTCAACAACATTTATTGCAAGTGGATTTGGTTGTGTAATTTCAAATTCATAAAAAGCAAAGCACTCAGCACTGCTTAACTGCAAAGTATAAACACCAGGAGCCAGGTTATTAATTGATTGTTCAGTGCTTTCATTACTCCACAGGTAGTTATATTCACCTTCTGAAACAGTAACTGCAATACTTCCATTATTATATCCATGACAAGTTACATCATTTTCAACAATTGTAACTCCGGGAATTCCACCATCACTAACAAAAATATCAAACTCTGCCTGACAGCCACCATCATTATTTGTAACTGTAACAGTGTATAATCCGGATGACAAATCGCTTAATTCAGGGCCAACCTCTCCTCCATCCCAAAGATATGAGTAGTTTGACTCTGGATTTACAGCCGATAAAACAATTGCTCCATCGGATTCACCGCATGCAGTTGTATTTGTAACATCAATATTAATTTGTAAAGCTGTTCCGGTATTGTTAACTACAAATGAGGCAGTCCCCTGACATCCCCAGTCATCTGTAACACTTACTGAATAAGTTCCTGCATTTATATTCAATAATTCAGAAGATGTGGCATTCGTATTCCACAGATAAGTATAAGGAGCTTGACCATTGGTTACATTTAATAAAATTGCACCATTGGGAAGTTCGCATGTTGTATGAACTATATCAGCCAATACCAACAAATCTACTTGATTAGCATCAAGTATTACATTAACAGTTCCAACACATTCGTTTACATCAGTCACAGTAACAGTGTAGCTTCCTGCAATGAGATCAGACTGAACAGGTAAATTATAATTCTCATCATTACTCCATACAAAACTAAATGGAGCAGTTCCCGTAATCGGAATAATTTCAATGCTTCCATTATTGTGCAGGCAAACCGGAGATATTGTTTCATAAGATAAAGTAACCGCATTAACACTAGTAACATTAACCGGGACAATAATTTCGCAGTTATTGGCATCCGAAATTGTTACATTATAATTTCCGGGAGCTAAACCAACAGCCATAGCTGTAGTTTGAGCAGGCTCAGTATCCCAAAGATATGTAAAAGGTTCTTGGCCTGTTATAGGGGTAATAATTGCTACGCCATTAGCACCGTTGCATGCGCTCGGAATAACTTCAAGATTATATTCAATTTCTTTTTGTTCAACTTGCGCAGAATATTCATTAACACAACCGTCGTTATCAGTTATTGTAACAGTATAAGCTCCCTCGCCTAAACCGGTAATTACAGAGCTGAAAGAAACAGGGTCGGTATCCCATTCATAAGAAAATGGAGGAGTTCCTGACAAAGGCAGGGCAGAAATACTGCCATTATTGTTTCCACAGAAGTCGTGAATTACATCAAGAAGAGCTATAATATTGCAATTACCAACATTATTTCCCAAATTAAGCCGAACCATTGGAGTGGCAGTTTCAAAATTCCAAATTCCATCAACATTTGAAAAAGAAGCATTTTCAGGTTGCCATACAGAATTATCTGCAGCAATAGCAACATTATTGCTATTATATTCTATTGAAGCGAGATAATATGTACCGGCATCAAGAGTAATTTCATCAATCTCAATTATGACCCAAATAGCTTCACCCTCTACACTATTAATATTGTCGGCAACAATTTCATGCGGCTGAGAACGAGATACTTCTTCAAAGCCTAAGAGTTCAGAAAACTGATATAAAACAGCAGAAATTTCTTCACCTTCATTAGTATTTTCGTGAATAGCAACAGAAATTGAAGTAGCATCAACTTGTTTACCAACATAAAACATATTACCGGTATGAGAAATTCCTTGTTGTGCAGGCCACACTAAACTACCTGAAGAATAGTACCCGAGGTCTCTAGCATAAACCGAATCGCCTACAATTATTGTTGATTGTTTTTTATTATTTAATGGAATTTGGTCAATTTGAGTTTGTTCAACATTATAAACTAATTCATATAGTCCCTTTCCGGGGATTACAAAAGGATCATTAATCGGTATTAAAACTTCTTGAGAAGGATTTAAAGAAGCTATCAGATTGCTTTCTAAAGAATAAAGATACTCATTAACATCTAATGTCAATTGAATATTTGTTTGAGCCATAGACCCTGCATTTTTAACAGTACCTGCCAAATTGATACTATTGTTAACACCTTCAGGAATTATAGTATAACCTTCATGTCTGATATCAACAAGTTCTAAATCATTATCTGTTAGAGAAATGACACTAACATCATCTATCATCCAAAAATATTGTGATGCTCCTTTTTTATGAAACCTAACCCAAACAGTTTCGCGACCGCCGGCAACAGCAGAAATATTCAAAATTGTTACCAAAGGATTTGCACTGGTATTATTTGGGGAAAGTCCATTGCTCACATCAAAACTTACCCAATTTATTCCATTATTACTAACAAGAACTGTAAGTTCAATAAGATCGGGATTGCAACAGAATCTGAAAAAGTGTTCAAATCTAAGTCCAACACTTGTGTGTGCAGATAAATTTATAACCGGACTTTGAATATACGCATCAACTAATTCATATTCAGTATTTCCGGCATTACAAAAATCACTGTCAAGAATCATAAAGCCATTTCCTGATGTAGTTGAATTAATAGGCGGTATACCAACCGAAAATGGACCTTGAGGTCCGGTATATGAGTGCTGAAAAGAACAGAATCCATTATTGTTGATGTTTTGCCAACTTCCGGGCAAACCTCCGTTGAATGATTCTGACCAAACAGTTTCGTAACTTGGCCTGAAACTCTTATCGGTATTAGCTTGCAATTCAGACAAATTTATTGAAGCAGGTTTAACAACATATTGAGCACCCAATTTATTATTGATAAAAACTATTGTAAAAAGTGCAATGAGGCTAATGGTAGTAAGTTTTTTCATCATGATAATTTTTTTTGTTAATCAGTTTGTAATACCATTATTTTGGACGTTTCTGATTTTATTTAGTAAGAGAAATGTTAGATATTAAGATTAGTATGTCATTATAAAACCATACAAATCAACCTTACAAAGTTAATGAAATCATAATAAAAACAAACAATAAGGACAAAAAAGAGGATTCAGCTATAAAAAACGGGAATAAAACAACAAAAAATGTTGAAAACTTATTGTTAAAAGGGGAATTCCTGTTCCTGCATTGTTTTTGGACCCTTATCGTCAGAAACCGGCAAAGCCTTACTGTGAATTTCATTGCTTTCAACAAAAATCGCTTTGTATGGAGATGTTGGACAAGCATATTCACAGGCGCCACAACCAATACAAATATCAGGATTAACTTCAGGCAGCCACAACCCTTCAAACGGAACCATATAAACTGCTTTTGTAGGACAATGCTCTGAACACGCACCACAATCGGTACGCGAAACCATTACAACACAATTCTCAACAATAAATTTGGCAACTCCTAATTGAATTAGCTGCTTCTCTTCAATAGCTTGGGGTTGTATTGCCCCGGTGGGACAAACGTGGGTACATTCAACACAATCGTAGTTGCAATAACTCTTGGTATAATCTAGTTTAGGTTGCATAAAACCTTCAAAACCATAATCAAAAAACGAAGGAACAATTACATTCTTTGGGCATTTACTTACACACAAGTAGCATGCAACACAATTATTGGTAAAGTTTTCAGCGCTAATCGACCCCGGTGGAGTAATCGGTAAATTTGAGCCGGTTGGAATATTGCCGGGTTTGCCTGTACCATATGCAAAAGTAGATTTTCTATTCAGAAGTGGTATGCTTAGCAGTCCGGCACCAACTGCCAACATAAAAGACCTTTTGTTTTTATCAATTTCAACTGAAGGAATAATCTCTTTTTTATTTCGACCTAAAAAGCTATAATAAAAGCCATTATTAGAGCAAGAATCAAAACAATTAAAGCAGCTAATACACCTTCCATGATCAATATATTTGTTTTTGCTATCTATACACTCTGCCTTACAAACTCTTTCACACTTTCCGCATAATGTACATTCACTGTCGTTTATTGCAATCTTAAATAACTGCCTTTCGCTGAATAAACTTAATATACCCCCAACAGGGCAAATTGTATTACAAAACAAGCGACCACGCCATACTGACAAAACGCCAATTACCAGAAAAATAAACCCTGAAACCATAACTACATATAAAGGCAATGATTTTACATGTAATGGAGCAACGCTATATATTTCTTGTTTTTCAAGAGAAAATGCCAATAAATTGTTTAAATAAATATAAACAGGCTGAATAAATGTTGTTGTAATTTTCCCAAAATTTGAATAAGGATCTAAAAAGTTTATTAAAAACATTGACCCAAACATCCAAAACAATATTGTTAAGCCAAGAATAGAATATTTAACAATTCTCTTGCGCTCAGAGGAAAACTTAAAACGTCTCTTCTTTTTAGGTCTAATTTTTAATGAAAAAAATGAAAAGATATCTTGTAAAATACCCATTGGGCAAATTGATGAGCAATAAACCCTTCCGAAAAAAATTGTAATAACGGCTATTGAAAGCACAATTATTAGCGCAGATATTGATGAAACAGCAATTAATTTCAATAATGCAGGAAACAGCTGCAAACTAATAAAAAAGTCACCAAAGTTTTGGAGGTAGCTACTTCCTGCGCCAAGGAAAAAAGTAACTATTGAAATAATTACAACAACAGAAACAATTCTGCGAATGTGTTTTAGGTACTTTAGTTTAAACATAGATTATAAATATACACGTTGGATATTTAATTTACTAAGATTAGCTGTGCCTATACCCATTTCATCGCCAATGTTGATATAAGCAATATTGTCAGTCTGCTCACCATACATCATAGTACTTGCAGCATCAATAGCAACAATATCGGTAGATACTAAAAGACTCTGCATTAATGTTAAATCAGAAGTTGAAGTGCCTCGAGGACCATTCTTTTTCATTACAAGATAAGCATCCACAATATTCAAAGTAGGTTTGCAATACAGACAAAAATCGGCAATGCATTGATGTAGGTTATTTATATGCCACCATCGCCTGTCCCATATTGCACCCATAAGATTTTTCATAGCAATAGTTAAGCCTGTTGATGCATGATGCTTCAATACAGGTACATTGATAAACACATCGGCATTAATAATTTGCTCATGTACTTTGGTGGTTTTTAACTTTTTTGCATTCGGAATTTTTACTTCCTGATAATATCTTTCAAGATTTCCCGGAACCATTTGCCCTCCATTGTCAACAACTGCCTTCTCTATTCCACTGTTTGTATAGCATCTCTGCCACTGGTCGCAAGTATTATCAAACACAAAAACTCTTCTGGCACCTGCATCAACACAATCTTTAACAATTGCTCCTACCAGTTCAGGATTTGTATTTGCAGCTCTTTCCGGAGTAACATCCCATCCAATATTTGGCTTTATTACTACAGTTTGACCGCGTTTTACAAACTTGGAAATCCCTCCCATTTCTTCCATTGCCTTTTTATACATTGCAGCGGGTTGACCACCTCTTACCGCAACGAGATCAAAATTTCCCTTTGGCGCATCGCT
>CAZRNU010000069.1:0-15000 GCA_964601515.1 uncultured Bacteroidales bacterium
ATGCGGTTAAGAATCTCATTCAACGGGGATAGTTATGGTGTGTTATGAAAAAGCATTATCCTGTATTTTTGATTTTATGCACAAACATGGGTTCTGCTTTGAAGAAAGTTTGAAATATCATAAATTGTTCAATGTGTACCAAACTTCAGCGAAGGGCGCGATATGAGTATTATCAAGCAAATAACTAATGAAATAGAAGCAGTTGAAGGCGTTAAACTTCTTGATGTTGATCCGGGTAAAGCCACAAATCGCACCGTAGTTACTTTAGTTGGAACTCCCGATGAAGTTATTGAGGCTGCTTTTAGGGCAGTTAAAAAAGCTTCTCAATTAATTGATATGAGCAAGCATAAAGGAGAGCATCCAAGAATGGGAGCAACAGATGTTTGCCCTCTTGTACCGGTTGCAAATATTTCGATGGAAGAAGTTGTTAAATATGCTCATAAGCTTGCTGAAAGAATTGGGAAAGAACTTTCAATTCCTGTTTATTGTTATGAAAGTGCTGCAAAACTTCCCGAGAGAAAGAATTTGGCTAATTGTAGAAGTGGAGAATATGAAGGACTTCCTGCTAAACTGAAAAAACCGGAGTGGAAACCCGACTTTGGGCCTGCTGAATTTAACGCTAAAGCAGGTGCAACTGCTGTTGGTGCTCGCGATTTCTTAGTAGCATACAATATAAATCTAAATACAACTTCAACTAGAAGGGCAAATGCTATTGCATTCGATGTTAGAGAAAAAGGTCGTGTAAAAAGAACAGGCGACCCGGTTACCGGCAAAAAAGTTCTTGATGAGAAAGGTAATCCAGTTTACATTCCAGGCACTCTTAAAGCTGTTAAAGCTATAGGTTGGTTTATTGAGGAATATGGTATAGCTCAAATATCAATGAATCTTACAAACGTAAGCATTACGCCTGTGCATGTTGCTTTCGAAGAAGTTTGCAACAAAGCTAATGAAAGAGGAATTAGAGTTACAGGCTCCGAACTTGTGGGCTTAGTACCTAAGAAAACTTTAATTGATGCAGGTAAGTACTTCCTTGCCAAACAACAAAGAAGTCTTGGTGTTTCAGAAAGTGAAATTATTAAAATAGCTGTAAAATCACTAGGTTTAGATGATCTAAAGCCATTCAACCCTAAAGAAAAAGTTATTGAATATCTTCTTGAAGATTCTTCAGATAAGAAGCTTGTTAGTATGAATCTTACTGAATTTGCCAATGAAACTGCAAGTGAATCTCCTGCTCCCGGCGGTGGCTCTATATCTGCTTATGTTGCTGCGCTCGGTGTTTCCCTTGGTACAATGGTGGCCAACCTTTCTTCTCACAAACGTGGTTGGGATGAAAAATGGGAGTATTTTAGCGAATGGGCTGAAAAAGGCCAGGCTATAAAAGATGAGCTTCTGTACCTTGTTGATGAAGATACTAATGCTTTCAATAAAATAATGGATGCTTTCGGCTTACCAAACTCTTCCGATGCTGATAAAAAAGCACGCAAACAAGCAATTGAAGATGCTACCAAGTATGCTATTGAGATTCCATTCCGAGTTATGAAAAAATCATATGAGGCCATGGAAGTAATTGAAGCTATGGCAGAAAAAGGAAATCCAAATTCTGTTACAGATGCGGGCGTAGGTGGGCTTTGCGCAAGAACTGCTGTAATTGGAGCATTCCTTAATGTGAAAATTAACGGACAAGGACTTGAGGATAAGAAATTCTTTGATAAAATTATGAAGGAAGCGAAATCCATTGAAGCCAAGGCCAGAAAGAAAGAAGAAGATATTATGAAGATTGTTGAAAGCAAAATTGCTTAATAGGGATGCTTAAAAAGCCTACATTAATTGTAAGTGAATCAATTTGCAGAAATAACATTGAGAAAATGTATTCAAAGGCTTTTGGTTCAGGAACAGTTATTAGGCCGCATTTCAAAACTCATCAGAACTCTACAATAGGAAAATGGTATAAAGAAGCCGGTGTAAATAAAATCACTGTTTCTTCAGTTTCTATGGCGTTGATGTTTGCCGAGCAAGGCTGGGATGATATTTTTATTGCTTTCCCGCTTAATATTAATGAAATTGAAGATATTCATGCTTTATCTCGCAGAATTAAAGTTGGTGTGCTGGTTTCATGCCCTGATTCTGCTCAAGCGATTGTAAATCATATTGAATCTAAGGTCGATGTTTATCTTAAAATAGACGTAGGCACTTATAGAACCGGCTTTTTGCCTGAAGATATTGATGCCATCTCAAAGTCTATTGATTGTATTTCTAAAAACAAGTTTTTATGCTTTAAAGGATTTGCTGCGCATGCCGGTCATACTTACAATGCTTTAAGTCACGACGAAATACGCTCGATATACAGAATTGGAATAGATTCTTTATTGAAACTCAAAAAACACTTTATTAAAAATTTCCCTGATATTATTATATCTTGGGGCGACACTCCGTCTTGTAGCATAATTAATAATTTTTCAGATGTTGATGAAATCAGGCCGGGGAACTTTGTTTTCTACGATCTTATGCAGCTAAATCTTAAGGTTTGTAAACCTGATGAAATAGCCTTAATTATTGCTTGCCCTGTTGTTGCAAAGCACTCCGACCGAAACGAGATTGTAATCTATGGCGGAGCTGTTCATTTGTCTAAAGATAACATTACTATTAATGGTAAATCCATTTTTGGAATGTTAGTGAAATTGCATAATGACCTAAAATGGGAATTTTTTAATGAACCAATTTATGTTGATAGGATATCTCAGGAACATGGAATTATTAAGGTTAACGCTGAAGTTTTCAATAATATTAAGATTGGTGATTTTATAGGCATAGTTCCTGTTCACTCTTGTTTGGCTGTCGATTTAATTAAGGAGTTTCATTTTATTCAATAAGAATGTCAAAGGTTAAAAACATATCGATTGATGATTATAATTACAGTCTGCCTGAAGGCTATATTGCTTCTCATCCTTTACCTGAGAGGGATAGATCACGTTTGTTGATTTCCCGAAATGGGTTAATATCTGAAGATGTTTTTAATCAAATACATAAATACTTGCCTGAAAATAGTCTTGTCGTATTTAACGATACAAAGGTAGTTCAGGCAAGGCTTGAGTTTTTTAAAGCAACCGGAGCCAGAATTGAAATTTTTTGTTTGCAACCTTATGATGAAAAGGATGTTCAGGTTTCTTTAACAAAAGGCAGTCCTGTAAAATGGAAATGTCTAGTTGGCAATGCAAAAAAATGGAAAGAAGATTTTCTTGAGATTCGAAATGCTCATGAAAACATTGTTTTAAAAGCCGGGCAAATTGCTGCTGATGAAGACTCCCGAATTATTGAGTTTTCTTGGGAGCCTGCAAATAAATCATTTGCTGAAATTCTCGATATAGCAGGGAAAACTCCCCTGCCTCCATATATCTCAAGGAATCCGATTGATGAAGATAAATGCAGATATCAAACCATATATGCCAATAAAGAAGGCTCTGTAGCTGCCCCTACTGCCGGATTGCATTTTACATCTGAAGTGCTTGAGGAGTTAAAAAGGCGAAATATTCAAACAGCAAATCTTACTCTTCATGTTGGAGCCGGAACTTTTAAGCCTGTTTCTGCTAAAAGTATTGGAGAACATAATATGCATTCTGAAGAGATTGTTATTAATATTCAAACAGTTCAAAAACTTAAAGAATACTCAGACAAAACAATTATTTGCGTTGGCACAACTTCTGTTAGAACTTTGGAATCACTATATTGGTGGGGTGTTAAGTTGATTAGAGGATATATTCCTGATAATCATTTTTTCGAATTGTCGCAATGGTTTCCCTACGAAGTGGACTCTAATAATGTTGATTTCTCAGATGCCTTAAGTGCAATTTCTAATTATATGCAAGAGAATGGCTTGGCTTATGTAAAAGGCAAAACTGAACTAATAATTGCTCCCGGTTACGATTATAAAACTGCCAAAGTTTTAATTACTAACTTCCATCAGCCAAAAAGTACTTTATTGTTACTTGTTGCTGCTTTTATTGGCGACTCATGGAAGACAGCCTATCAATTTGCATTAAATAACAAATTTCGATTTTTAAGCTATGGAGATAGCTGCTTGTTTTTTAAGTCAACAATAAAATGATTTATTTTTGATTGATATGAAGAAAAACTCCGACATATTTGGATTAGCTTTTAAGGATTTCCTTGAAGGCCATACAGATGGAAAGATTATTATTAAAACAGATGTATCGGGAATAGAGGAACTTCCTGTTATGTATTTTTTCAGAGGTAAGGATGAATTACCGGAGTGGGAACAGATTGCTCTGAAAATGTGCAGGGGGCGAGTTTTGGATGCAGGTGCAGGCGCAGGAAGCCATGCACTAATTCTTCAGGACATGAATCTGAATGTTGTTGCTATGGATATTTCCGAAGGTGCTGTAGAAATAATGAAGCATAGAGGAGTGAAAAATGCAGTATGTTCTGATTTTCACAGCTTTAGTGATAACAAAAAATTTGATACTATATTGTTTTTAATGAATGGAATAGGTCTGGCCGGTAATTTAGAAGGCTTGAAAAATACTCTTGACCATTGCAGAAAATTATTGAATACAAACGGACAGATAATTCTTGAATCATCAGACCTTATATATCTATATGAGGATAATGAAGGCGCTTTTTGTATAAATCTTGCTGACAAATACTATGGAGAAGTAGAGTATGTTTTATCATATAAAAAGCAAAAAGGAGAAAAATTTAACTGGCTTTATGTAGATTACGACAATTTAGAAGCTGTAGCAGCCCTAAGCGGTTTTAAATCTGAGCTATTGTATAAAGGTGATAATTATAATTATCTGGCAGTTTTAAGGAAATAAAAAAAGCTGACCTTTTGAGTCAGCTTTTCGAAAATTTCGTTTGAAATTATGCCATGTGTTTTGATTTTTGTGCATAAAGAATAATAAACAAAACTGTAGCAGCAAGACTTAAAATTAATGAGAAAGGTCCAAAGTTAAAGATTGTACCCAAAATGAAAATTAGAATCTGAGCAACTAAGTAAAGATAGAATCCAAGTTTCTTTAATTTTAACATCATTAATACACCAAAAATTGATACTCCGTATAATATAAACATAAGGAAGTGTGGAAAAAACGGAGCAACTCCACCTGGAACAATAAAAATACCAACACCGGGTAAAAGAGCAAGTACACTTACTATGCCAATTCCTGGAATCATTGATAATAAAGAAAATAATGCAGCAATTCCACCACCAATTAGAGAAAGAATTCCTAATACTTTTAAACCTGAAGGCATTTCGTTAGTTTGTGTCATAATTTAAATTGTTTAATTGTTAGTAAATGATTTAATTTCGAATTAAAATTATAGACTTTTTTTGTTGTTTTATATTACAAGTTGTTAATAAATGTGAAAACCTATGATAGACTTTTCAAGAAGAAAAATAATAAAAACTACAGATGGATCAAATACTTTGAAACTCAAAGATATAGATGAGAACTTCCATTCCGGCAATGGTGCTGTAACTGAATCAATTCATATTTTTATTAATAACGGTTTACTTTACAAAGCTGAAAACAAAAAAGAGATTAAAATTCTTGAAGTAGGATTAGGAACCGGATTGAATGCACTTCTGTCAATTATAAAGGCTCAAGAGCTTAATTTGAATATATATTATAAAGCATATGAAGCATTTCCATTAATTGAACCTGAGTATAAATCACTCAATTACTATGAAATATTAGGCAATGATTCAAAAAACCTTTTTTATTCTATTCACCGGTGCGATTTTGATAAAGAAATATTTGTCAATAATCATTTTTTATTTATCAAGAGAAATGAAAAGATAGAAGCCGCCAAGTTGGAAGCTGATTTCTATGATATTGTATATTTTGATGCTTTTGCTCCGGATGTTCAACCGGAATTGTGGACTATCGATATTTTTAAACAAATATATGCCTCTTTAAAGAATAATGGCCTGTTAATAACTTACTCAGCCAAAGGATTAGTTAGAAGAAACTTAAAAAGTTCAGGTTTTATTATAGAGAAGTTGACAGGGCCCCCCGGCAAAAGAGAGATTACCAGGGCAGTAAAAAAATAAATATAAGAGGTTGTTAACTATTTTTCTTCTGAAGCGTCAGCTAATTCTTCAGTCTGATTGCTTTGTCCGTTATGTAAACTAGCAGTAGGAGCATAATATGAACAAGATCCTAATAAAATAATTACGGCAATAAATAAAACTATTCTTTTCATTTTGTTATATTTGGTAAATTTATATAATGAATTAATTAGTCAATTAAACAGTGCAAAAGTATAATGGTTTTTTCCTATTTTACTAGTAATAATACTTAGATGTATTTTTGAATTATTTTTACGTTTGATGTTATTGAAATTTATAAAAGAAACAGCTGTTTGCAACTAATAATTATATTCGTTAGTCTATTAATTGAGACTAGGCGCAAGGCACGTTAAATAATGTTAAAGTTTAGATTTAGTGATTATATTATTTTACGTTTTGGATAGTAATAAATGACTAAATAAATAGTATTGCATTTATGGATAAAAACAATGATATGGTTTATTATTCGGGAGATTTTAATAAATCTGAAATTGATAAAATATTATCACAGATAAAGGAGAAGCTAAATGAACAAAGCGTAGATCCTCAGGTTATAAGGAGAATATACTCTGCTTCGGTAGAATGTTTGGATAATATTTTAAAGCATACTCCTAAGGGATGTGATGAGGAGGAGATTAATCTTCTAAATAATTACCCTAGCAAGTTCAGTCTCAAAAGAGAAAATGATTTTTTCAATCTTTTGGCAGGAAATGTTATTTCAGATGAATGTATAGAGCCTTTAAAAACAAAATTCGAGGTATTAGCGTCCTTGAAGTCTGCAAATCTTATGCATCTTCATAAAAAAAAGCTACTTGCTGCAGAGATTTCTGAAAAAGGCGGAGCAGGATTAGGATTAATTATTATTTCAAGGCTATCCGGGAAAAAAATAAAATATGATTTTGAAAAAATTAACAATAAGTTTTCTTACTTTGCACTGCAAATTGAGTTTTCAAATATTCTTGATTAAATATGGAATTAATTAACATACAACCCACAGAGCAAACTCCCAAGGTCGTTTTGAATTCAGTAAAACGATTCTTTGAAATTGAAGGCGAGTCGAGACCTGAAAATGCTCATGATTTTTTCTTTCCTATAGTTAATGAGTTGAAGAACTATATGAAAAGTGTTGATAATGAGTTTCATAAAGATATTTTTTCTGAATTTCCCTTTTCTGCTCATTTTAAATTAATGTACTTCAATTCATCATCTGCTAAATTTATTTCAGATTTGTTGTTCGTTTTTAAAAAGTATTTTGACAAGGGATTGAAGCTTAGAGTTTATTGGTATTATAATGATGGAGACGAAGACCAAAGAGATGTTGGAGAGGATTTGTCTGAAATGGTCGCTTTTCCATTCACTTTTGTAATGGTGAAAGGGTAAGTGAAAAACTATAAAAAAGGGTTGCTAATAAAAGCAACCCTTTTTTATAGTGGGACGTAGTGGAATCGAACCACTGACCTCTTGCCTGTCAAGCAAGCGCTCTAAACCAACTGAGCTAACGCCCCAAAAAAATCGTGCAAATATAATTAAATAATTAAATACAGTTGAAAATATGTCACTTCCCTGTAACTCTTCTGTAACTCTTCTGTAACTTTCCTGTCACTCTTCTGTCACTCATTATGATAAGGCTCGTTCCTTAAAATAGTAAAAGCCCTATAAAGTTGTTCCACGAAAAATAAACGTATCATCTGATGCGAAAAAGTCATATTTGACAATGAAAGCTTCATGTCAGCTTTATCGTAAACTATTTTGTCAAATCCATAAGCACCGCCTATAACGAACAAAAGGTTTTTTATCGACTGTTGCGTTTTTTTATTAAGAAATTCTGCAAAACCAACGGATGTATATGACTTTCCTTTTTCGTCGAGCAATATCTTGCAATCGTATTCCGGGAAATTTTTTAGAATTAATTCCGATTCTTTTTTTGCAATTTGCTCGGGGCTTAAACTTTTTGTATTCTTTAGAGCGGGAATTTCTTTAATATTGAAAGCAATGTAGTGCTTTAGTCTGTCAGTATATTTTAATAGTCCTTCTTGTAAATATTTTTCTTCAGTTTTTCCTATTATAAGTAATGATATTTTCATTGATATTATTATTTTTTTAGACAAATGAATTAAAACTTTCCACGCAGATAAATAAATCAACCCTTTGCAAAATTAGAAAAAACTATTAAGTTTGCATAAACTCTAAGGAGTTTGATAATAAAACTTAAGCAAGTTGGCTTTGGAGTGATTTTTGCTCCGTTGATTTGATGAATAACGTTTTGATAAAAACTATTACCTATGAAAATAATTAAAAACACTCCTCTGCTTATGCTAATGTTTATAGGGTTTTTCCCAGTAAGCTTTAACAATTTAAGCAACGATGAACTTATCAGTGACATTTCCAAAGCTGTTCAGAAAGGAAGTGCAACGGATGTTGCATCCTATTTTTCATCAAGTGTAGAGTTGTTGTTGCCCGGTAATGACGGAACATATAGTAGAACACAGGCGGAAGTAATATTGAAAAATTTTTTCAACGAAAATCCCCCTGCTTCATTTTCAATAAACCATCAAGGTTCGTCAAGAGACGGATCGAAATATGCTATAGGCACATACAAGACAAAGAGTGGAGATAATTACAGGGTGTATTATTTAGTAAAGAAAGTTGGTGATAGTTTTTTATTGCACCAATTACAGTTTGAAAAACAATAATAATGTTGAAATAGATTAATGAAGAAGTAATCCGATTTGGGTTACTTTTTTTATTTTGTCATTATTGTGAAAAAATTCTTTTGTAATTTAGCCAATAGCATTTTTCATTGAATTATGATTATACAATATTAGTGGGTATGATGAACATTAAAGAAATAATAAGTTTAGCTCTTCAAGAAGATATTGGCGATGGAGATCACACAAGTATTAGTTGTGTGCCTGAGAAGGCAAGAGGTAGAGCAAAAATGGTTGCTAAAGAAAAGGGCGTGGTTGCCGGAATCGACACTGCATCTTTTGTTTTTAAGCTCGTTGACAGAGAAATAGATGTTGTTAATTACATGAAAGATGGTCAGGAGATAAATCCGGGTGATGTTATACTCGAAGTTTCAGGAAAGTCAAGGTCAATATTAATTGCAGAACGTGTTGCATTGAACTTCATCCAAAGAATGAGTGGCATAGCAACCAAAACAGCCCACTACGTTTCTTTAATAAAAGGCACAGGTGCAAAATTGCTTGATACCAGGAAAACAACCCCCAATTTCAGGATGCTTGAAAAGATGGCTGTGAGAATTGGGGGTGGCTATAATCATAGAATGGGACTTTATGATATGATAATGATAAAAGATAATCATGTTGATTTTGCAGGAGGAATTTCCAGTGCTATTGAAAGAACACTGAAGTATATTAAGGATAAAAACTTGGATATCAAGATAGAGGTTGAGGCAAGAAACATGAAAGAAGTTAAAGAAGCTTTAGAAACAAATTCCGTTCATAGAATTATGCTTGATAATTTTTCTCCCCAAAAACTAAAAGAAGCGGTTGATTATATTAATAAAAGAACTGAAACTGAAGCCAGTGGCGGAATAACTGAGGCGAATATAAGAGATTATGCACTAACAGGCGTTGATTATATCTCTGTTGGAGCATTAACTCATCATATAAAAAGTCTTGATATCAGTCTTAAAGCAATGTTTTAATCAATACATAAAGACATAGGATGATTACATTTGAAATCGGCGTAGTTTTAGTCGTTTTGTTGTTAGCAGTTGTTTTGTTTGCAACAGAAAAACTACCTGTAGATCTTGTTGCAATTTTCTTAATGGCTGTTTTGATTATGTTTGGAATTGTGACACCGACTGAAGGTGTTTCAGGATTTAGCAACTCAGCTACTATTACTGTGGCTGCAATGTTTGTCCTCAGTTCTGCATTTTATCGCTCAGGAGCAGTAGTTAAGCTTGGTGAGCTGATGTCGAAATTATTTAAGTTTAATTTCTGGCTTGCTATTTTCTGTTTAATGTTAGTGGTTGGGTTTGTTTCGGCATTTATTAATAATACTCCTGTAGTTGCTTTGTTTATTCCGATTTTAGCCAGTGCTGCTGCAACAACAAATAAAAGCCTTTCTAAAATGTTGATGCCATTGTCATATGCGTCAATGTTTGGAGGAGTTTGCACATTGATTGGGACATCAACAAATATTCTTGTTAGTGAAATTGCAGCTGACCATGGTATGCAACCCTTTGGAATGTTTGAAATGAGCAAACTGGGTTTAATCTTTTTTGTTGCCGGAATTGCTTATATGATGCTAGCCGGAATACATCTTATACCTAAAAGAAAGACTGAATCTGACTTAGTTAAAAAATTTGGTATGGGGGAATATCTTACAGAGATTGTCTTATTTAAAAATGCCCCTTCTGTTGGGAAATCAATAAAGGATTCACCACTTAAAAATTTACTTGAAATAGATATACTTGAAGTTAAGAGAGGGGGCGTAAAGTACGTTATGCCTAGTGAGAAAATGGTTTTACATGAAGGGGATATTCTGTTGGTTAGATGTAATGTTGAGAAAATTAAAAAGCTTCAGGAAAGGGAAGGGATTGGTTTAAAGGCGAATTTAAAGTTTCAGGATGAGATTGAACATGATGATTTGGTCTTATTTGAAGCTGTAATTGCTCCTAATAGTCAGTTTGAAGGAAAAACAATAAAACAAATTGACTTTAAAAGGAATTATGGAGGTACTGTATTAGCAATCAGACACAGAGGTGAGCTTATGAGAGAAAAGGTTGCAGGAACAATTCTTAGATCGGGAGATACATTGCTAATTGAAGCTCACAAGGATCATGTTAATTTCTTTAGACAACTTGAACTTCAAGGGAAGAATACATTTTTAATTGTTTCTCAGGTTGGTCTTCCAAAATACAAAAAAGAAAAGATTATCCCTGTTCTGTTAACATTTATTTCTATAATTGTATTGGCATCTCTAAATGTTTTGCCAATTATGGTAGCGGCTCTAATCGGATGTGTTTTTCTTGTAATTACTAAAAGTATATCAATGGAAGATGCTTATAAAGCTATAGACTGGAAAGTTATATTCTTGCTTGCAGGGGCAATGAGCCTGGGGGTTGCTATGGAAAGGAGTGGAGCAGCCGACCTGCTGTCAAGTAGTCTTATAGGTCTTGTAGGGAGTTTGGGTCCAACTGCAATAGTTTCAGTATTATTCATTTTTACTTCATTGCTTACAGGAGTTATGAGTAATAATGCAAGTGCTGTTTTATTAACGCCAATTGCTATTGCGACTTCTGTTAGTATGGAAGTGGATGCCAGGCCATTTTTAATGGCTATTACATTTGCCGCCTCATCAAGCTTTATGACCCCGGTTGGGTATCAAACAAATACTATGATATATGGAGCAGGCAATTATAGATTTATGGATTTTGTAAAAGTCGGAACACCATTAAACCTTATTTTCTGGATTATTGCTACCTTTATGATTCCGGTTCTTTTCCCATTCTAATAATTGAAAAAAAATCATTATGGAATATTTATCGTCATTTTTCGAACAAGTTAGGGGAGTGTTAGATTATCCCTTGTTTTTTCTTGGTAAAAATCCAATTAATCTCTCACTTATTCTTTTCATAATTATTTCAATAACACTATTACTATTTTTAGCATCTTTTATTAAGAGACTTTTACAAAACAAAATTCTAGCAAGATATAATGTAGATATTGGAGTAAGACAATCTGTTAGCACTATTATCAGGTATGTTATTATTGTGATAGGATTAACAATCATAATTCAAGCTACGGGAATTGATTTAAGCTTTTTAGCAATAGTTGCCGGTGCGCTTGGAATTGGTATTGGGTTTGGCTTGCAAAACATTACTAACAATTTTGTAAGTGGTCTTGTTATATTATTTGAAAGGCCTATTAAAGTGGGAGATAGAATTGAGGTAATAACTGAAAGTGACGAGAAAATTTCCGGTGATGTCATCGATATCTCATCTCGAGCCACAACAATTATAA
Source organism: uncultured Bacteroidales bacterium (assembly GCA_964601515.1). Taxonomy (GTDB): domain Bacteria; phylum Bacteroidota; class Bacteroidia; order Bacteroidales; family UBA7960; genus PWND01. The sequence goes on from CAZRNU010000069.1 coordinate 12,082, forward strand.
CCAATGATAACATTTCTATCATAGTTCCTAATTCTAATCTTATTAGTTCTACAGTGATTAATTGGAGTCACAATGATCGTAAAGTAAGGTTTAATTTTAAAGTACCTGTTCATTATAAAGAAGACCCGGAAAAAGTTAAGGAATTATTGATAGAAGTTGCCTTAGAAAATGATGGGGTTTTAAAAAACCCGCCACCTGATGTGCTTTTCGACGATTTCGGAGATTACGAGCTTGGGTTTATTTTGAGAGTATGGACATCCAAATACATCCAGAAACCGGGTGTGTTGAAGAGTCAATTATACTACGCTGTATCTAAGAAATTTCGTGAAAATAATATAGAGATACCATTCCCCCAAAGAGACCTCCATCTTAAAAGCGGATTTGAAAATTTTGGCAAATCTCACAATGTTGAAAAGGTTGAGGATAAGGATAAGGATAAGGATAAGGATAAGAAGTAATGGGGTTATTCTAAGAGTGTTACTGCTCCAATTTTTGTTTTAATTTCACCTGAAATATAAGAATACTTAATTACATAAGAATACACTCCGGCAGGGGATGATATTCCTGAAACTTTTCCATCCCAATAGTCATTTATATTTTGTGTTTTAAATACAGTATTTCCCCATTTGTTAATGATAGTCATTTCATAATAAGCGGGTTCATAATACCCAAAGTTAGGTTTGAAATATTTATTGATTTCTATGTTGCTGTTTGGTCGGAATGCATTAGGTATAAAAACCTCTATATCTCTTCTAACAATTGATGTATTTGAGTATGACTCTTCTTTGAGTCCGTATTGATTGTCATCGTTTTCAAATGCTTTTATATAATAAAACACTTCTTGATTTGCTACAGGAAATTCATCATCTGAGATAAAATCAATATAGCTATTGTATGTTGATGGGAGTGTGTTAATTAGAATAAAATCGCTGTCATTAGGTCTTTTTCGAAATATTTCAAAGTTGTTAATTCCTGCATCCCAGCCGTTATAATTATTCCAACTTAATAAGTTTTCATTTTTTGAGAAAGGTGATGATTTTAATAATAATGAATTTGAGATATTGCTTAACAATACAATATTCTGACAACTGTCTAAAAGTTCAGCTTTGTAGTAATATATATTTGAGTCGCTATCAACATTCTCATCAATATGAAACGTTGTTTGATTGTTTTGTTTAATTGTGTCATAAATGAAAAAATCATTGAGTGAATTGACTGATTTCCATAGCACAAAGATAGGTTGAGGGGCATCATTGTCTCCAAAGATTGTTAATTCAATTTCATTATCATGATTAATGCTGACATTCTGAATATATGCATATTCAGGTTTTTTAAGCAATTCAACCGTAATGCATCTTTTATTTGATGAGGAGCTGATACCTGTTGTTGTGTTATAAGATTGTATGAAAAAACAATATGTTCCATCTTCATCAATATATGCATTAGTTCGAGTTGAGCTGAAATCAAAAGTTTTAACAATAAGCCAATCATTGTTATTTTGCTTCATCCATAGTTGTGAAGCATTAAAAGGAGATGGCAGGGGTTGAGGCTGACCGGATGAAGTAGTTACAAGGTAATTATTCCAAAACTGAGTTGCATTCTGATTGCAGATATTAAAAGTTGGTGCAATCAAATAAATTGATTTGTGGACATCACTTACTGCAAAAGAATTACCACCCATATCTCTGGCAACAATATAATAGTTATAAGGCTGAGTGTTTGCATTTACTCCATTGTCTATATAGTCTGCAGTGGAAAATGGGACCTGAGCAATAGGCATAAACGAGCCTGTCCCCAGGCCTCTGTGTATTTCAATGTATCCTTCAGTAATTTCTGACACAAATGACCAGCCTAATTGAATATGTCCGTTGTCGTTAATAACGCTTATAGAGTCAAGAACAAGAGTTGTGTTTTTGTGTGAGGGTGTATTAGCACTGACATCATATACACAAAGCCAAATAAATGCATAAATGCTCAGTATAGTTTTTTTTTTGGTAATGTTTGTCCAGCGTTTAAGCATATTAGTTTATTGTTTAACGTAATGCTTGATTTGATATTATTCTTTGAAACTCATTATTACACTTTCTATTGGTTTCGTATAACACTATTTGACTGAAATAGCGTTCTTTAACATTTCACACAACTGCTTAGTCAACTCTTTTCTCGAGTATTTACTGATGTTCTTTGTGTGAAAACGAATATTATCCGATAAATAGTCTTCGTATGCGGTTAATATTACTGACCGAAGCAATTCTTTATTGTTAAATGGAATTATCCAGCCGGATTCAGTTTCTTTTATTATTTCTGCAACATCACTGTCTTCGGGGCAAATTGCTAATATTGGTTTTTCGGATGCAAGGTATTCATATACTTTGCCGGTAATGATGTAAGAGGCATTTTTTATTCTGTTAATGCATAAAAGCATTAAAGATGCCTGTTTTTGAAGAGCAGGAATCTCACTATGATGAATATATGGAATGAGTTTTAAAATATTACCCAGTCCATTTGTTTCTATATCTTTTATTATGCCTGAATCAGTTTTGCCAACAAAGCATAACTCCAGGTTATCTTTAAGAGATTTGTCTTTTGAAGTTAATTCTCCTAACAACTCCCAAAGCTCTGTAGGATTTTGGTCAGGAAGGAAATTGCCGGTGTACATTATTCTGAACTTATCAGGCCTAATGTTATTGGTGTTTTCAAAGTCAGTTATATCAAACCCATTATTAATTACGCCAATATTATTTGAAGTTATTTTTTTAAAATCTGACTTCATGGTATTTCCAACAGTAATGATATAATCAGCTGAATCTAAGCATAGTTTTTCCAGTGTTTTGTGTTTTTTTTTGGCTAAATTAGATAGCTTGAGTTCTTCAAAATAATAAATGCCTACCCCCGCTGTGTTGCGCCCGGTGCCTCTGG
>CAZRNU010000070.1:0-14485 GCA_964601515.1 uncultured Bacteroidales bacterium
AGTACGATTTTTATTAGTACTTTTAGTCTAGTTTCTTAGGGGTGGGCAACAGTAATAAGAAAAAACTGCCGGGTATTAAATTTTTTCATACCTTTAAATATTGTAAACACTTTCAAGCATATTTTGAAAATATAGCTTAACTTTGTTTTTTGAGTATAATTTCTTTGGAAACCATATGTACCCACAATAAAATCAGGATATTATGAACACATTTTTACTTTTATTTTCCTCAAAAAGACAAAACAAATGCTTTTTCGAATCTGTATTTTCAGGAGGATTATTTAGACTTTTTGTTGGTTTTGTAATTGTTTTATTAACAATTACAACAGTGTCAGCACAATATACCGGAGGCATAGGCTCAGGTTATGCAATGGCTGAGTTAACTTGTTTTTTAGAAGACCCGGTAATAACATCCAACTCACCTGTTTGTGATAATGCTGCTTTGTTACTGCAATCAGAGCCATCATTTGGCGACCCATACCCTCCGGAGGCTACTTATGCTTGGACAGGACCGGGAGGTTGGACCTCTGATCAGGCAAATCCACAAAGAGACCCTGCTGTTGCCGGTCAGTATTATCTTATTGTTTCTGTTCCGGGTTGTGGAGACAGCAATCAAATTCTTCATGAAGTTATTACAAATCCTACACCTACCGTTTTCAACATTTCAGGCGGAGGTGAATTTTGCGCCGGTGGTACAGGAGTTACAATAAACCTTTCCGGTTCTCAATCCGGTGTTACGTACGAACTTGTTTTAGATGGCTCCCCTACAGGAACTACTCTGGCAGGTACCGGAGCTGCAATCGCATTTAACAATGTTACTGCTGCCGGTAATTATACAATAATTGCTGAAAATAACACCACTAACTGCGAAAACTCAATGAATGGTGATGCTACAGTTACCATAAATCCGCTGCCTACCGTTTTCAACGTTTCAGGCGGTGGTGAATTTTGCGCCGGTGGTACAGGAGTTACAATAAACCTTTCCGGTTCTCAATCCGGTGTTACGTACGAACTTGTTTTAGATGGCTCCCCTACAGGAACTACTCTGGCAGGTACCGGAGCTGCAATCGCATTTAACAATGTTACTGTTGCCGGTAATTATACAATAATTGCTGAAAATAACACTACTAACTGCGAAAACACAATGAACGGTAATGCATCCGTTGTGGTTAACCCTCTTCCTACAGCCTTTGATTTATCGGGAGATGATGAATACTGCGCAGGAAGTCCGGGTGTAAGCTTATTCCTTTCCGGTTCAGAGGTCGGAGTAAATTACCGTTTACATAGAAATGGGTTTTATTTAGGAATATTTCTGGAAGGTACCGGAAGTGCTTTAGAATTTGAAAATGTTATGGGAGCAGGCAATTACACTGTTGTTGCCAGAAATACAACAACAAACTGTGAAGAGTTAATGAATGGCAGCATAGATGTTACAATACTTCCTATTCCTACAGTTATAGTTGTTGCCGAGTCATCAACAGAGTTTTGCGAAGGCGGAGAAGTTGCATTTCAAGCAATACCTGAATTCCCGGCTTACCAATGGTATGAAAACACATTAGGAGAAATAACCGGGGAAGACGGTGCAACATTTATTGCTACTGAAAGCGGAGAATACTATGTTGTTGTAACTGCTGAAAACGGATGCCAAAGAGCTTCTGCTGTTCAAACAGTTACTGTTTACGACCTGCCTGTTGTTTCAATAGCCCCGGATGGTGGAACAGAGTTTTGTGATGGCTTAACTCTAGATTTAATTGCATCCGCTTCAGGAGTTGGAAATATTTCGTACAAATGGTATAAAGACGAAGTAGCTATAGTTGGCGCAGAAGGACCTGAATATGATGTTCTTGGAATAACTGAAACCGGAGTTTATTTCGTTGAAATTACAGACGATTTTTGCTCAAATATTTCGAATGAAATTGAAGTTACAGTATTCGAACTTCCGGTGGTTACATTAACTCCTGCAAGCCCTGTTAATCTTTGCGAAAACGACATTATAGAAGTATTGATAGAAGCAACAACCGGATTTGATCTTTACACATGGTTTAAAGACGGAGTGGAAATTTTGGGAGAAACACAAAGCTCATTGCTTGCTACCGAAGCAGGTGAATATCACGTGATAGTTACTGATAATAACTCATGCTCTAGTTCATCTGAAATTTTTGAGATTATTGTAAATCCGTTACCTGTTGTTGATATTATTGCTGCAGGTGATACTGAGTTTTGCTTTGGCGAATCTGTTTTATTTGAAGCAACACCCGGATTTGATAAATATGAGTGGTATTGGAATGGTGTTTTTATTGAAGACCACGATGAGGATACTTTGTTAGCAACTGAAGAAGGTGAATACTACGTGGTTGTTACAGATGGTTTTAATTGCATTAATACTTCAAATACAATTGAAATTATTGTTAATCCTCTTCCTGTTGTTGATATAATTGCAGATGGATTTGATCTTGACAGCGGATCTATAGTTTTCTGCGAAGGACAAACAATTGAGGTTTTATTTGAAGCAACAGCCGGATTTGATTCATATCAATGGTTTAAAGACGGAGTAGTAATTGATGAAGCTACTGAGGAATTTTATCTTGCCACAGAAACAGGCCAGTATTATGTAGTGGTTTCAAATGAGTTTAACTGCTTTGGCAACTCAGAAGTTATTACTATAATTGAACTGCCTGTCCCAATTGTTGAAATTACCACTGATGGCGTTATAGAATTATGTTCTCAGGTTTTGGAAGCAACTCCGGGTTTCGAAAATTATTTATGGTATATTGATGGTGTTGAAATTGAAGATGAAAACAATTCAACTCTTGTTGCTCGTTTTTCAGGTGAATATGTTGTTTGGGCTATTGATGAAAATAATTGCACAGGAATATCAGATCCTATTATTCTGAATCTTCCTGATAGGCCTATTGCTGATGCAGGAAACGACCAAACTATTGACTATGGTACATCAACCACTTTATCAGCAGCCGATGGTGGCACAGGAAACTATTCATACAGCTGGGAACCTGCAGCATTGCTGATTGATGCAAATGTTCAAAACCCTGTAACAGTTAATTTAACTGAAACCACTGTGTTTACTCTAATGGTTATTGATCTGGATTCAGATTGCGACAACTTTGATCAGGTTACAGTATTTGTTAATCCGTTGCCTGAAGTTTATACTCTTACAGTTTCAATTTCTCCTGTTGATGGTGGCAGTGTTGAAGTTAGAGTGGATGGGAATCTTCTTTCAGAGCCATACGAAATAGAGGAAGGAAAATTAGTTGAGCTTACTGCTATAAATGCAACAAATTATGAGTTTTTACATTATGTGTTCGATTCAGGACAAATTATCGTTAATCCATATTCTTTCGTGATAAATGAAGATACTGATGTAACTGCCGTATTTGAATTCAAAAACTTTATTGTTGATATTGTAGATTCTGATGTAACATTATATCCAAACCCGGCAAGAAATCATATTAATCTTGTATGGGAAAATATCGGAAATAATGCAAGTGTAAATATTTACAATATGCAGGGACAATTAATTACTACATTAAACTACGCCGGTGTTGATGGAAATGTTAATGAAAAAATTGATTTGTCTAGTTGGCAAAAGGGTTTGTATTACGTCCGATTTTCAAATGAAAAGGGCACTACAACAAAAAGTTTTGTAGTACAATAATTCCGAAACTAAAGCAATATATAGGGGCTGCCACATAATTCTGGCAGCCTCTTTTTATTAACAAAAAAATGTTTTATCGAGCCTTACTCATTTTTTTCAATAATTTTGAAACCATAACTAATCTATTATGGAAAGAATAACATTGTTTGTTGATGTTCTTTTGCCTCTGCCTGTAAAGGGATACTTTACATACAGGGTTCCATATGAGTTAAATGAGTTGGTTGATATTGGTAAAAGGGTGGTTGTACCATTTGGTGCTAAAAAATTATATTCTGCCATCATAAGAAAAATTCATCAAAATCCACCTTCACAGTACTCTGTCAAGTATATTAATTCTATACTTGATGAGAAGCCCATAATAACTGAGCATCAGTTTGCTTTTTGGGAATGGATGGCCTCTTATTATATGTGCACAGAAGGAGAGGTAATGAATACAGCACTTCCACCGGCTCTGAAGCTTGCCAGTGAAACCAAAGTTGTTTTCAATCCCGACTTTGATAATAATTTCGAAACTCTTAATGAAAAAGAATATCTTGTTGCTGAAGCACTGGAAATAAGAAAGGTATTGAGCATAACAGAGATAACCAAAGTTACTGGACAAGCGAAGGTGTTCAACCTTATTCAAAACCTGATGGAAAAAAAAGTTGTACTTCTTAAGGAAGAACTTGAAAATCCATACCGCCAGCGTTTTGAGACCTTTGTAAAGCTTACGTCTGAATTTCAAAAAGAAAATGCACTTAAAGAATTGTTTGATAAGCTTGAGAAAAAAGCTCCCAAGCAGCTTGAAGTTCTCATATCATACATAAAACTATCCGGCAGATATGAGCCGGAAAAAAAAGAGGTTGTGCAAGCCAAGCTACTTGAGGGTATTAAAAACCCTCATGCGATTATTAAAACTCTAATAGATAAGGGTGTTTTTGAAGCTTACAAAAAGAAAGTAAGCAGGTTTGAGCATCAAAAAGCGGAAATTGAAAAGATAAAATTCAGCCAAGAACAAACACAAGCTTTTAATGAGATAAAAAAGAATTTCGAAAATACTGATGTTGTATTGCTTCATGGCATTACATCTAGCGGAAAAACTGAGATTTACATAAATCTAATTAAAGAATACATTGCAAAAGGAATGCAGGTGGTTTATCTCCTGCCTGAAATTGCACTTACAACTCAAATTACCCAACGTTTAAGGTTGCACTTTGGCGCAGATGCAGGTATTTATCATTCAAAGTTTAACGATAATGAAAGAGTTGAGGTTTGGAATAACATTGCATATGGCGGCATTGAGTCTCTTGGGAAAAGCATAAACTACAAAGTTGTTATTGGCCCACGTTCAGCGCTATTCCTTCCTTATACAAAGCTTGGGCTGGTAATTGTTGACGAAGAGCATGAAACAAGCTACAAACAGCAAGACCATTCTCCAAGATATAACGCCAGAGATGCTGCAATTTACCTTGGAAAAAAATCAGGGGCAAAGGTGCTGCTGGGCTCAGCCACCCCTTCAGTTGAAACATTCTACAACGCTAAAATGGGTAAATACGGGCTTGTAACCCTAAACACCAGACATGGCGGAGTTATGCTGCCTGAAATATTTGTGGCAGATATTAAAAAAGAAACACGCCAGCGAACTTTAAAATCGCATTTTTCTTCTCTTCTGTTGGAAAAAATGCAGGAAACTCTAGATAAAGGCAAACAAGTTTTATTATTTCAAAATAGAAGAGGATATTCTTTAAGGATTGAATGTAAAGAATGTAACTGGATACCAAGTTGCAATAATTGCGATGTAACGCTTGTTTATCACAAGCATATCAATAGTTTAAAGTGTCATTACTGCGGCTACACAACTCCTCCTCCGGGTAATTGCCCTTCCTGCAATTCTACTGCAGTAATGATGAAGGGGTTTGGTACAGAAAAAATTGAAGATGAGCTTCCTACGTTTTTTCCGGATGTTACAATTGCCAGAATGGACACAGATACTACCAGAGCAAAAAATGCATATCAAAAAATTATAAGCGATTTTTCAGAGCAAAAAATTGACATACTGATAGGAACTCAAATGATTAGCAAGGGGCTGGATTTTGCTCATGTAGGAGTAGTTGGAATATTGAATGCAGATAATCTTCTAACCATACCTGATTTCAGAGCTCACGAAAGAGCCTATCAGCTAATGTCTCAGGTTAGTGGAAGAGCCGGAAGAAATAAGGAAAGAGGAGTTGTTGTAATACAAACAATGGACCCCTGGCATGCCATTGTCAGAATGGTAATTGATTCTGATTACATTGCAATGTACAACAGCCAATTGGAAGACAGGCAAAGATTTAAATATCCTCCTTATTTCAGATTAATCTCATTATCATTAGTACATGCTGACCCTCAGCTGATAAGCGAAGGATCTCGTTTATTGGCAACACGTTTCAGAAAAATATTTGGAGATTTTGTTCTTGGGCCTGAGTTTCCTCCTATTGCAAGAATTAAGAACCAGTACATTAAAAACATTATGATAAAACTGGGTAAAGACTTAAACCTTAAAGCAAACAAAAACAAAATTCAGGAAATTATTGATACGTTTAAATCTGAACAAAAATGGAAAACTGTAAGAATTATTATTAATGTTGATCCGTCTTAACAATAAAAATATCTTCTCCTTCTTTCTTTAAATAGTATTGTTCTCTGGCAAATTTTTCAAGTGCTTCAGGATTTTCTCTCAACTCTTGCCTCATAATACTATCTTTCTCTATTTCCTTAATGTAATATGCCTTTTCTCGTTGCAATCTTTTTATGTCTTGGCTAAAACGATATTGTTGAAAGAAATTGTTGTTATCAAAAAACAGCAACCATATAAAAACTGCAAAAGAAGCAATGATGTACTTGTTCTTCAGAAAGGACGGTATTTGAGGTAATTTTGGCAGCTTAAATTTCATGATACTCAATTGAATGTTCAAAATTACACAAAACAATTTAATATCTGAAAAGTGTATTTTTTATTTAACTCTGCTATTGCAGTCCTTTCACTGATGGTTTTCCGGCAACAAAATCCTTTAAATAAAAAGGTTCAAAATATGCAAGATTTTCAAACTCACACGATAAATATTTTTTATAGGCTTCTTTAACCATGCCGCTTGCTGAACCAATTATTTCTGGAATGAAAAACAGATTAGGGTGTTTTAAAATTTCAACACACTTCTCTGCGCCGTCTCCAAAAATAAAAAAAGGTCTTTCTTCAATACACTTTTTAAATGAGTCATTTTCAATAATAACTGCATTTATAGGTTCTATTAATTTCATTTTTTCATCGTAAACAGCGGAATACACTTCCATTCTTCGAGCATCAATCATCGGACAAAGGTAGAAAGGACCATTTTTTACGACAGCATTGATACTGTCACTCTTTGTGTCTAAACATTGTTGGGCTAATGAATACAAAGAATCTACTCCAATTAAAGGTATATCTTTCGCAAAACAAATGCCTTTTGCTGCAGAGACACCGATTCTTAATCCTGTATAAGAGCCAGGCCCTTTATTCACGCATATTGCATTAAGGTTATCATAATCTAAATTTTGAGACTTCATTAGCTCATCAATCAAAACTGTTAGTAAAGCTGCGTGATTATAACCCTTATCAATATCTTCCTTAATCGCTACTATCCCTCCATTTCTCGACAAAGCAACTGAGCAATTCTTCGTTGCAGTTTCAATATTTAGTATGTATGTCATTTGTTTTCGCTAAAAAAATCTTTTCTTTCTGATTTTGCAACTTCATCGCCGTCTTTTAAATTTCTTGAAACAGAATGATATGGTCCTGTTATTACTTCTTGGTCTAATTCGAGCCCTTCTAATACTTCAATATAATAAGAATCTTGAATTCCTGTTTTTACTTCCACGGCTTTTGCTACACCTTTGTCATAAACAAAAACTACTTCTACCGGCTTTTCTTCTTCTTTATTAATCAGCACTGAATCAATCTCTACAACTGAGTCAGCTTTTTCATCACTATTCTTTTTCTTCAAAGACTTTGAATCTCTGGTTGTAACAGCCTGTATTGGAACTGTCAAAACATCTGCAACCGTTTGTGTTTGAATATCGACTGAAGCTGACATTCCCGGTCTGAATGGAGATAAGTGATTACTTTCAGGTTTTTGCAAATGCTTGTATGAATCAGGAATAATCAATATTTTCACTTCAAAATTTGTAACCTGTTCTATCCCTAGCCCCTGTGTTTTTGCGGAATTAGCTATTGCGCTAACCACTCCTTTAAATTTCTGGCCTAGATAAGCATCTATTTCGACAGTTGCTGTGTCTCCCAAGTTAACTCTAACTATATCATTTTCGTTAACTTCAACAAGAACTTCCATTTCCGAAAGATTTGCAATTCTCATCATTTCTGTACCTGCAAATTGCGATGTTCCAACAACTCTTTCTCCAAGTTCGGAATCAAGTCGAGATATTGTACCATCCATTGGTGCAAAAATTCGTGTTTTGGATAAACTTTCACGAGCTTCTTTAAGCGCAGCCTCAGCACTTTTAACCTGATATTCTGCTGCCACAACGCTTTGTGCGGCAGCTTCTGTTTCAGCTTTTCCAACCAAATATTGTGCTCTTGCTTGATCATACTCTGCATTAGAAATTGCGTCCTGTTCGAAAAGCTTTTTATTTCTCTCATAAGAAGCAGTTGCATTAATAAACTGTGCTTCAGCCTGAGCTTGCCTTGCTCTTGCATTAGCCAGATTGGCTTTAGTTGTATTTAACGAGGCACTTATTCGGTCAAGTGCAGATTCATAAAGATCCGGATTTATCCTAGCCAACAAATCGCCACGCTTAACAAACTCACCCTCTTTAACTGCAAGTTCTACTATCTCTCCTGAGACGTCAGGACTAATCTTAACTTCAATTACCGGTTGTATTTTTCCATTAGAACTTACAATTTCAACAATAGTCCGTTTTTCAGCTTTTTCAACTGTAACAGGAGTTTTGGGCTTGCTTCCAACCCATCCGGCACTTCTGCCTATAATTATAAATATTATTAGCGCAACAACAGCCAATAATCCATATTTTAAAATTTTCTTTGTGTTCATCGTATAGCTTTTGAAATGTAATCTATAATTAAAATCTTAGAGGATTGCCCATATAAAAATCGAGTATAGAAGTTCTGAAAACATATTCAAATTTTGATTGCAACAACTCTGATTCTGCTGCTGCAAGCCTGTTTTTTGCATCGTTATACTCAATATAGTTTACCATCCCAACATTAAACCTTTGCTCAATATATCGGAACGATTCTTTCAGTGCCTCAACATTTTTCAACGACGCTCTATATCTTCTTAAAGCAGCAGAGGCATCTGAGTGTGCCTGTTGAATATTTTTAAACAGTTGGTCTTTTACAAGCTGATTTGAAATACGTGAATTATCAAGATTGATTTTTGATCTTGACACCGCTGCACTAACTTGGAAATTATTGAAAATCGGTATAGTAAGATAAAAGCCAAAACTATGATTTAAATTGTCATTCAATTGGTCAGAAAAAGGTTTTATTTGAGTATTATATTGAAACGTTGGAGCAAAAACCGGCTCTCCCATTGCCGTTACGCCAATTTCTGCCGGTTCTCCGGGAATAATGTCAACAATTTCCCTGCTATTCTCTGTATAGCCGGTTCCATAAGATCCTCTTAAAGAAAGCATTGGACTTCTTGCTCCTCTAGCTATTGCCAGTCCTTTTTCTGCACTTTTTACACGAATATCGGCTGATTTTATCTCAGGTTGCACCCCAATAGCAACATTATAAATTTGCATAGGTGAATATTCATATTCTTTTTGAGGAACAACTTCTATTTCTGGAGATTTTATTTCAAAGTTTTCTACGTCTTTGATATCAAGTGCTTGAGCTAACTCCAAATAAGCAAGATCTAGTCTGTTTTGAGCATTTATCAGCTGTAATTCCTCTGTAGCAAGTTGAGCTTCTATATTAAATAAGACTCCTCTTGGCTGTGTTCCGGCATCAATAAGCTTTTTGGTTCTCTCTATCTGTTGACGAGTTATTTCAACCTGGTTATTAGTTGTTTCTAGAGCTTCTAAACTGTAAACAATCTGCAAGTATGCCAATGCTATAGACAAGGTAATATCATTGCGCATTTTACTTACATCATACTCCTCTGCTTCCAATTCCAGTTTGTTTTGTATTATAGTGTTATATATCTGAAGACCACTAAAAACAGTTAATCCACTGCTTATTGAAAAATTGTTTGATTGTATTCGTTCAGTTGCAAACTCGTTTGTAAGTGGATCAACAGTACGTCCGTAATTATAAACATGAGATGCATTAGCATTAAGCGTTGGAAAAAGATTTCCCCTGCTTTGAAGCAGGCTCTGCTTTGCAATATCCAGTCTAAGGTGTTGTTGCTTCAATCTCAGATTATTTTCCCAAGCATATTCTATACATTCATTAAGCGTCCATTGTTTTTTTTGGCCAATAGACACGCTACACGTAATTACAAAAACAATTATAAAAGCTATTGATTTTATTTTCATGGTTTCGATATAAAAAGACAAATTTAAGTATCTGAAGTCTATCAGTGTCAAAAAAAATCAAAATATTTTGATTTAATAAATGCTCTTTAAGCAACTATTAATACCTCTATTTGTAATAATTGTTTCTTACAATATCTTCATAAACACTATCAGGAACAAAGTAGCGGATGTCTTTTCCCTGTTTTATAGATTTTCTGATAAACGAAGAGGACATCTCGATTATTGGCGCACTAACCTGTTTTATCCTTTTGTGATTGTTAAACTTTTGAGGTTTATACCCCAAGCGAGGATACACAAAAATGTTTACCAACTTAAATATCTTCTCAAAATCCTTCCATTTATCCAAATCATCCTGATTATCTGCCCCAATTATTAAAACATAGTCATTATTCTGGTTTTCTTTTATCAGCTTTTCCAAAGTATAAACAGTAAAAGAGGGTGTTCCCATTTTAAGCTCAATGTCACAGGGCTTTATTTTTTCATTTCCTTTCAGAGCAAGCTCTACCATCCTATATCGGTTGACTTCGTCAAGTAATTGCTCTTCGGTTTTAAATGGGTTTTGCGGAGAAACTACAAATAAGATTTCGTCTAGGTCTTCGTATTGTAAAATGTAATTTGCAACAATTAAGTGTCCATTGTGCAACGGGTTGAAGGAGCCAAACAGAAGTCCGATTTTTTTATTCTTCACATTTATATTTTTAGTCTGTTTATCAGATTAACAAAGTCTTCTTCTTTCACCGGCTTGGTAAGATATTCATCCAATCCGAGTGCCATATATTTTTCTCTGTCGCCTTCAAAAGCATTTGCACTTAATCCAACAATAGGCGGTAAATCTCTATACATTTCACGAAGCTTTCTGGTTGCTGTAATCCCATCCATTACAGGCATTTGAATGTCCATTAGTACCAAATGGTGCTTGTCTTGTTTAAAATTTATTAATGCTTCTTCTCCATTATTTGCAAAATCAACATTATGGCCCAATGAATTAAGTATCAACTTAACTACTTTTTGTGTAACCGGCTTATCTTCAACCAAGAGTATATTGAGATTCTTATGACTATCTTTCATTCTTTCTTCTTGTTTTGAATTTTGTTGTTTAGCATTTTCAATAATTCCGGCTTTAAAGGTAAACCAAAAAGTACTTCCATTGTCTTTAGAGCTCTTAACACCAATTTCACCACCCAGAATTTTAGTTAGCTCTTTGCTTATAGACAACCCTAATCCTGTTCCTTCAAATGTTCTTACTTGATCTTGTTCAATTTGCGTGAAAGGCAGGAATATTCGTTTTTGCTCTTGAACTCCCATCCCTCTCCCTGTATCTCTTACTTCTATTCGAACAAATATAAGTTTTTTATCCTTTTGAACCCCTTGCACTTGTTTATTATCGAGAAGTGCTTTTACCTGTATTTCTCCAGAATCTGTAAATTTAACAGCATTTGATAAAAGATTATTCAATATCTGATTAATCTTATGCATATCCGAGTTAATACATTCAGGAAGTTGCGAGCTCACGATATTCTCAAATTTAAGTCCCTTTTTTTCACACAATGGCTTATAAAGATTTTCAAGGTTGCTTAACAAATGAGAAATTGAAAAATCAACATTTTTAAGCTTTACATGTCCTGCTTCAAGTTTTGAGTAATTTAAAATAAGGTCTATAATTTCTCTTAGATTTTCTCCGCTTTGAATAAGCGTATTAAGATATTCAAGTTGTTGTTCATTTAGTTCTGTTTTCGCAATAATATCCGCCATCCCTAAAATACCGGTTAATGGTGTTCTGATCTCATGACTCATATTTGCCAAGAAGTTCTGTTTAAACTCTACAGATTTTCTCGCAATTTCGACTTCTTGCTCAAGCAAAACCGCCTTTTGTCTTTCCAAGTTTTTATCGTATGTTCTTTTCTTTATATATCTAATTACAATAAACGCTAACATTAAAATTATAAATCCATAAACAAGGTAGGCAATTCCGGTATTCCACCAAGGATGTCTTATTTCAATATCATATAAAGCTTCATTACTCCAAATCCCATCTGAGTTTAATGCTTTGACTTTAAATCTAAATTTTCCTGAAGGTAAATTTGCATAATGAGCCTCCGTTCTGCTGCTTAAAGCGCTCCATTGACCATCAAATCCTTCAAGGATATATTGATATCTAATCTTATTTGAAAAACTTGTAGATATTCCAATAAAGTTAAAGCTTATATAATTTTTGTCGTATGGCAAGCTAAGGTTTAATGGTGTTTTATACCATTTCTCAAATTCTGAAAATCTTACATTATCTATCTTCATTCCATTTTCAAGAGTAAGTATGGTGTCGCTGTTTTTTTGAAATGCCTGCCAATCTATTGTTTGATTAAACACTTCAATGCCTGAAATATACACTCCTGAAGTATTAATTTCTCTGTTTCCTTCTTCAGAGTTATAACGTGTTAGTATTTCATTTGCTCCTATCCAAATATTTCCTACATTATCCAGCATCATAGCTCGGGGATTTGTTCCTATTCCCAGAAATCCCTCTTCATGAGTGAAGTTCTTAATAACAATAAACAGAGAAGAAATATTATTACCAAGTGAAACTTTTTCTAGTACTTCTATGTGTTTTTTTGCTAACATACTAAGTCCATATCTAGTACCAAACCAAATATTTCCGGAATTGTCTTCCAAAATTGAAAAGACATAATCATTAATTAACCCTTCTCTTTGGCTAATGTTAATAAAATGATTTCCATTAAACATTGAAACTCCTTTCCCATAATGTCCTATCCAAATATTTCCATTGCTGTCTTCAATCATTGAGGTAATTTCATCTGAAGGTAAGCCATTATTAGTGTTTAAATAATGGAAGTTAGCACCATCAAATTTAACAACTCCGTGATAACTTGTGCCAAACCACATATTTCCACTCATGTCTTGCAGAACTTGTATTACACTATTATCCGGAAAGCCTATGTCTGTATTAAAATGTATAACGCTATCCGGCAGAGGTTTCCCACTAAAAGTTAACTTGCAAACTCCTCCTCCAGCAGAACCTACCCATATATTCCCTTGATTGTCTTCAAAAAGATTAAATACGAAATCATTGCAAAGTCCTTGCTTTTCTTTATAATGGTAAAACTTCTTTCCGTCAAACATGCTTAATCCGCCACCACTTGTTCCAAACCAAATATTACCTCTTGAGTCTTGAATAATATCTCTAAGATAGTTATCGGAAAGCCCTTGTTTCTCTGAATATTCTAAAAAACTCTTTCCGTCATAAATAAAAGCACCATTACCGCTTGAACCAAACCATATTTCTCCGTTTTTATCTTGCAAAAGTGCCCTAATCGAGCTGTTAGGCAACCCTTCATAAGAAGTAAAGTAAGAAAATATTCTGCCGTAAAACTTTGCCAAGCCACCGCCAATTGTCCCTAACCAAATATTTCCATCTCTATCTTCATATACTGCATTAATTATTTCGCTGATTAACCCCTCGTTTTGAGAATAAAAATGAACCTCGTTTTTTTCTATCCTAGCAACGCCCTGTCCTCTTGTCCCCACCCAAATGCTTCCATTTCTATCTTCTATCAACGACATTATACTATTACTGTTTAGACCATTATTTTTGTTTAAAACCTGAATATTATAATCATTTTCACCTCGAGATAAAATAGTTATTCCGTTATCATTTGTTGCTATCCAGATGTTATCTTGAGAATCTATAATAATAGAATTTACGCTATTATCGCTCAATCCCTGATTTGTAGAATAAATAAAAAAGCTCTCCCCGTCAAATTTGCTTACACCACCTGAAAGTGATCCCATCCATATATTGCCTTCCTTATCTTCATTAATTGCATAAATGAAACAATCGTTAAGACCATGCTCTAAGTTATAATTTACAAATTTATTTCCGTCAAACACTGAAACCCCATCTCCATATGACCCCAACCAAATATTCCCTTTACTATCCTGAAACATAGTTTCTATTGTATTACCACATAGCCCTTCTTTATTAGTATAGTTTATAAAATACCTTCCATCATACTTACTGACTCCTCCTCCTATCGTTCCAAACCAAAGATTTCCGGCATTATCTTCAATTATTGACGTTACTCTGTTTTTTGCAAGACCATTATCTTCTGAAAAATGAGAAAAATGTTTGCCATCAAACCTTGTGACACCACTAAAATAATATCCAATCCATAAGTTTCCATTTCTATCCTGAATTATACTGCTTATATCATCGTGCATTAGTCCTTGCAATCGGGTATAGAATTTTAAGCTTTGTGAGTTTCTCTCTTTAAAGTAAGGCTC
>CAZRNU010000071.1:0-11265 GCA_964601515.1 uncultured Bacteroidales bacterium
CGAATCAGTTAATGTTGTTTTGAATTCTGAGATTATTTTGAATATTCCTCAGATTAAGGATGAGAGCAGCTATGTGAGATATTATTCAAGTTTTTACGGTATGGGCATGGGGCATCATAAAGCAGCATATTTTGAAGGGCCAAGCCTTCCGAAACTATTAGAAAATCACATAAACAAATTTGATAGTGAGCATATAAGACATGGTTTAGTTTGTTTCGTAGGAATTGATGGCTACAGGGCAATTTATAGTTTCAGCGAGTTATTCAACCGCGTAGATCAGGTTGCACCTATATTGTCGATAGCTCCCGAGCCCATGAATGGAGGCTTCTACAGGGTATTTCACCCGACTGAGTTTTATGCAGATCGTTCGGTAAAGTGCTTGTCGGAGATTTATTTTTTTAGGCATTAGTGTTTGTGGGTATTTTGTGAATCGAATTCATGACATGATTTCTTCCCTAGTGTACTATGTGTCTTCTTTGTGTGCTTAGTGGTTTATTTTTCTTTACCACAAAGGGCACTAAGGTTTTCACAAAGCTCTCAAAGGAATTTGTGACGCAATGATAAATGTTAATAGTTGACTTCTAAAAACAAAAAGAGGAGGAAATCTTATGAATCTCCTCCTCTTTATAGCCAAATAAAAGATCATTAATAATTCTCACCAAGAATTTCAAAGTAAGCTTGTGGGTGACGACAAACCGGGCATGCATTAAGTGCTTTTTCGCCTTCGTGAATGTATCCGCACTTGCGACATATCCATTGAACTTTTTCGCCCCTTTTGAATACTTTGTCGTCTATAATATTTGACAACAGTTTGCGATAGCGGTTCTCGTGATGTTTTTCTACCTGAGAAATAAGTTTATAAGAAGTGGCTATTTTTTTGAATCCTTCTTCCTCAGCAATCTTAGCAAACTCAGGATATAACTCTGTCCATTCTTCGTTTTCACCATCAGCAGCAGCTTTTAGGTTTTCAGTTGTTGTACCTAAAACACCTGCAGGATATGCAGCGGTAATTTCTACCATTCCACCTTCAAGATATTCGAAGAAAGTTTTAGCGTGGATTTTTTCCTGATCGGCAGTTTCCTGAAAAATTGCGGCTATTTGCTCGTAACCTTCTTTTTTTGCAATTTTTGAAAACATTTCATAACGTCTTGCAGCCTGAGATTCACCTGCAAATGATTTTAACAGATTCTTTTCTGTCTTTGTTCCTTTAATGCTTTTTTCTGACATAGTTGTCTCCTTTACTTATTTGGTTTATGATTGAGTTTATTATAATCGGTGTTGACAAATTTAAAAAAATATATCGTATCTAAAAAATTACATATTTATCGAATTATTAAATATTCAAAACAATCCTACATGTTTTTAATTTACAAAAATTTCATCAATAAAAATAAACGCTTCTCCACCGGCTCCTAAGTGCCAATTGGGAATTGTGCCGAAGTTGGTTGCTTTAACTTTAATATACCTGGCAGTTGTATTAACATTTGCTTGAAAATCTTCCTGATATATCTCATAATCATCAGACGGAATTTTATTTACAATTTTAGCAACCTGAGTAAAATTATCACCATCTTTAGAGACATAAAAAGTTACATCTTTTGGCATCCAAATCCATGAGCGAGCATCCTGAATAAAACCTGCAGCAAGATATTTTACCGGCTGCACCTTTCCAAGATCAAGCACTGCTTCAAAGTCGGTTGCTTGATATCCTTGCCATCCACCCAATCGCCAATTTGAAGCACCACGAACACCGTCAATTAGAGCTTCAGGACCACCTGCATGATAGTTAGGGCTACATTCAGACATAATTTCAACTCTGCGATTAATGTCAATTTTTACAAAATCAGCCTGAACCGGGAAACTGTATTTTCCATCTTTGTATGCAACAGCTTTAAGAGTTTTTGTTGAAGTTAATACCAGTGGCTGCAAATATTTCTCTGACAAATTTGTCGGATTTGAACCATCAAGAGTATAATAGATATCAACATCCGGAATAATTGAGCCAATTACCACTTCCATCTTATCTCTAATCCTCTGTTCTTCTGACTGTATAAAAGGAACAGGCAACAATAACTCATCAGAAATATGAGTTACAGGAATATCATTATCACTACTCCCCCATTTAGTATTTGGCTTACTACCCATAACAAAATGAAGATGTCCGCCATTCATTATATCAATATGAGAAATATACGACTTAGTATATACCCTAGAATTCAATGTGGCCTGTTGAATATAGAAATTCTTACTTGAAACATTATCTGCTGTAATTTTAAAAACATTTCCATTTTCCAGAAATATTTCCATTTCCGGGAACCATGGAGTACCAATAACATATTCGGGTAATCCGGGGGTAACAGGATAAAACCCCATTGCACTCATTACAAGCCATGCCGACATCTGCCCACAATCTTCGTTCCCGCTAATTCCATCAGGGTTATGAGTATAAAGTTCATCCATTATATAGCGAACACGGTGCTGAGTTTTCCATGGTTGATTTAAAAAGTTGAACAGATACGCCATATGATGGCTAGGTTCATTTCCATGAGCATATTGACCGATTAGACCTGTGATATCTTTCATATCACGACCGGTTATTTTAGCTTCTGTATTAAAAAGTTCATCAACCTTTTCAGCCAAATTATCTTTTCCGCCATGCAAATTATAAAACCCCGTAATATCGTGAGGTACGTAAAAACTGTATTGCCAAGAGTTAGCCTCAGTAAAATGCCAATCAACTTTTGTAGGGTCGAATGGTGTTAGCCATCCACCATTTAGGCGGGGACGCATAAATCCGGTTTCTGTATCGAAAATATTTTTATAATACTGCGCTCTTTTTATGTATTCCTTATAAATCTCTTCATTTCCCATTTCTTTTGCCATAACAGCAATACACCAATCGTTATAGGCATACTCAAGAGTTTTGGATATTGATTCATGTTCTTTGTCGCCCGGTATATGTCCATACTTTTTATATGCCCCAAGTCCAAAATGATCTCTTGTAGCACTAAAAATCATTGCTTCCAAAGCTTTTTCTACATTAAACCCATCAATACCCTTAGTATAGGCATCTGCAATTACAGATATTGAATGATTTCCAATCATACAATAAGTTTCATTAGCCGCTAACTCCCAGATAGGAAGTAATCCACCTTTTTCATACATATTCAGCATAACACGTATGAAATCCTTGGTACGTTGTTGCTCTATAATAGTCATTAAAGGATGCCATGTTCTATAAGTATCCCATAAAGAAAAAACAGTATAGTTAGTAAATCCATCTGCAGTATGAATGTTTTTATCTATTCCTCTGTATCTGTTATCCACATCCATAAAAGTATTAGGTTGCAAATAAGAATGATATAAAGCTGTATAAAATACAGTTTTTTGTTCATCAGAATTTCCCGTAACGATTATTTTGCTTAACTCTTTATTCCAGGCATCGTATGCATTTTTCCTAACTTTTTCGAAACCCCAATCAGGTAATTCTGCTTTTAAGTTTTTAAGTGCGCCATCAGGGTCAACAGCCGAAATAGCAACTTTAACCTCAACAATCTCATCGCTTTGAGTTTCAAAACCAACAAATGCTTTGATATTTGTGCCTCTTCCATAATTCTCACCTTCAAGAATCTGATTGTTTGATGCTACTCCTTTGCGGGCAAAAGGTTTAGAGAATTCCATATGAAAATACCAAACCATATCGTTTGCCCAATTGGAGGAGCGCCTAAGCCCTCTTATTTCGGTATCACTAACAAACTCAATCCACGAATCAGTAACCTTATCTCTATGTTCAAGGTCGATAATAATATTTGCTACTGTTGATTCCGGAAATGTATAACGATGATAACCAACACGTGTAGTTGCTGTTAGCTCTGCCAGCACCCCGGGTTTATCAAGAAAAACTCTGTAATAACCCGCTTTTGCTTCTTCATTATTTTTCTGAAATGGCGACTGATATTCAGTATTTAAAAAAGTTGGCTGCCCTATGAAAGGCATTAAAAGGATATCTCCATAATCGCCTACACCTGTGCCATTAAGTGCAGTATGAGAAAAGCCATAAATAACAGAATCTGAATAATGATATCCGGAAGCTCCGTCCCAACCTCCCAGGCGGGTGTCCGGACTAAGTTGCACCATGCCGAAAGGCAAAGCAGCTCCGGGATAGGTATGACCATGAGCATCTGTACCAATAAATGGGTTAACATAGTCTGCCGGATTTTCAACTCTTGTGTTTTTATTACAAGATAATAGAAAATGCATTGTAATAATTGCGAAAAGGACAATCTTAATTAGCTTCATAATCTTTAGTTTGGTTATTGTTCAAACAAAATATTTTTAACTGTTTTATAAAATCATTTAAAGATAATTCTGATTTGCAAAAAACAACAATTTCTTCATTAGGAAAAAGATGAAAGAAGTTACTGTTAAAACGAGCATTTTCTTCAGCAAGATAAAGCTGAACATAAGCTGCGAGCATATCAGATTTTAAAGTAATAAAAAACCCATCCTTAGTTGGTGTAATATTATTTGTAATATTTGCATAAGACAGTTTCAAATTTCCAAACTTGGCGAGAAACTTATGATTATAATATTTCAAATCATTTTCATCAATAAAAACAGCCTCAACAAGAATTTCATTTAAATTTATTCCTGAAAAAGCCTCACTTATTCTTTCAGAAAAAACACTTTCGGATGAATTTGCCTTTATAATTATATCATTAGAAAACAAAGTTTTTCTTTCACCATAAAAATCTACAATACTGACAACAAACTGCCCTTTAGTATCTGTTATTCTGTCTGATACAACATAGGCTTCAAAAATTCCTTTATTATCTACAATTGAAACCATAATATCATCATATAAATCTCTAACTTTATATTGCAAAGCTTTCCAATTTCCAAAGAAATCAGCTCCACTCCAACTTACTACAGGCCAACAATCGTTAAGCTGCCAATAGAGAGTTCCCATACAATATGGTTTGGCTCTTCTTTGTGCTTCAATTGCCAGTCCTATCCCTTTTGCCTGAACAATCTGACTAAAATGAATAAGCTCTTCAATACTTTCAGCTTTTAATTCTTCCATTGCCAGGTACTTTTGGATATTTTCAAATCCTGTTGGGTGCTTTTGATGACATTTGAGTGTTTGAGAAAACAGGTAATCTTGATCTTCATCCTGAAAAGTTCTGATTGTTGATAATTCCGGTAAAGCTTGAAGCCCAAACTCACTCATAAATCTGGGCACTTTTTCCAAATACATTTCAGCAGGCTGTAATCCCCACCAAACACCCCAATAATGTGAGCTACCATGAGTCATACTTTTATTTCTGCCCCATCCATAAAGCGGAGAGGTTGATAAATAAAACCTTTGCGAATCAAATTCATTCACAATTTCAGGCAGTAAATTATGAAAAACAGTTTTATAACCTTCCCAAATAGTAGCAGAATCAGTCGGAGATAATTTGTGAGCTTTTTGCCAACCCCAATTGTGCCAGCCTTCATCAATTTCATTATTACCACACCATAAAGCAATGTTTGAATGATTTCTCAACCGCTTTACCTGTTGCGTTGCTTCTTGCCTAACATTTTGAACATAATCATCGCTTCCCGGATACATTGAGCAGGCAAACATAAAATCCTGCCAAACCATAATTCCATTTCTGTTGCATAATTCATAGAAAATATCATCTTCATAAACACCTCCACCCCAAACTCTTAACATATTCATATTTGACTCTTTTGCGAGGTTAATAATATCAATATAATTTGGGGGATTAACTTCAGTAATAAATGAATGTTGAGGAATATAATTTGCACCTTTAGCATAAACTTTATGGCCATTTAATTCAAAGAATAGCGCCTGACCAGATTTGTCATCTTCCAAAACCGCCTTTAATGTTCTTATTCCAAAAGGCAATTCTTTTTTATGACTATATCCGGATTGTGTTTCGATTTCAATGCTCAACTCATAAATATTTGGCTCTCCCAATCCATTACTCCACCAGAGATTCGGGTTTTCTACGGAAAAGTCAAACGCATATTCATTATTCCCCTGCTTAAGCTTAAAAGTTTGTTTTGTGAATATTTTGTCATTACTATTATCGGTAATTATCACAGTTGCATCCTCTTCAATTTCAGAATCAACTTGATATAAAAGCCTTATATTGGCATAATCTTCTTCAATATTGACCGTGAAAATATGAAAATCGGTAGGGCGATGAGTATCATACGCTTCAAGATAAACAGGTTTATTAATTCCGGCCGTAATAAACTTCGGCCCCCAGTCCCACCCAAAATGATAAGCTGCTTTTCTCGCAAAAGCCCATTTTCCACCCGGCAAGGGGTAACCTAATGCAGTGGAATCTTCAATAAACTTGTTAAATGCCGACAAAAATCTTATCTCTAATTCATTATTTCCGGGAAATAGAAACTCTTTACAATCAACCTCCCATTTCCTGTGCATATTATTTGCCTTAAGAACTTCATGCCCATTCAAGAAAACCTCAGCATAAGTATCAAGTCCTTCAAATACGAGAATTATTTTTGAGTTTTTTAGAAGTTTATTATCTGTGAAAAACTGAGTTTTATAAATCCAATTTTTTTCTCCAATCCATTGCAAGTCATTTTCATTACAACCATAAAAAGGGTCTTTAATAATTTCATTTCTTAAAAGGTCTGTGTGAATTGTACCCGGAATTTCAGCAGAAAAAAAAGTCGTATCACCTTCCTGACAAAAAGACCAATTCTCAGTTAGGTAGAATCTATTAACAAGATTCTTTTTATCAATATTACAAGAGAATAGAAGGAATAACAAAGAAGGGAAACAAAGCCGGGAAAAAAAGAAAAGATATAAATTTCCGGCTGTGCATCTTTATTTATAAATGATTTCTGTCCTGTCGGGACCGGTTGAAATAATTTTTACTGGAACATTAACAAACCCTTCAATGAAATTCACATAGTTTTTCAAGTTTTCACCAAGTTTGTTGTACTCTGAAACAGAGTTAATATCTTCTAACCATCCCGGCACTTCAGTATAAACAGGTTCAATTTTATTATCGTTAACATTATAAGGGATATAATCTATTTCCTTACCGTTGTATATGTATGAAGTACAAATTTTCAGGTTTTCAAAAGTGTTGAGCACATCAGCCTTAGTCATGATAAGGTCAGTAACCCCATTAATAATAACTGCATATTTAAGAGCAACAAGGTCGAGCCATCCGCATCTTCTGGGTCTGCCTGTAGTTGAACCATACTCTCTTCCGATGTCTCTCATTTTTTGGCCAACTTCATCAAACAATTCGGTTGGGAAAGGACCGCTGCCAACTCTGGTGCAATATGCTTTAAAAATTCCATATACTTTTCCAACTTTTGAAGGCGCAATTCCCAGACCAGAGCATGAGCCTGCAGCAACAGTATTAGAAGATGTTACAAAAGGATAAGATCCAAAATCTACATCAAGCAAAGAGCCTTGTGCTCCTTCAGCAAGAATTGGAGTTCCATTGGCAAGCAATGAATTAACATAAACTTCGCTATCAATGAATTGAAATGATTTAAGATATTCTATACTTTCAAACCATTTTTTTTCATAGTCATTAAAATTTCCATTATCAACAACAAAATCACTCAACTTACAATTAATATTTTCTGCTTGTTGAATATGGCATTTTTTGAGTTTTTCGTAATTCTCCAAAAAACTAGGAAGTTCAATATCACCAATTCTAAGACCGGCACGAGCATACTTGTCGGTATATGCAGGGCCAATTCCTTTCAGGGTACTTCCAATTTTTGCGGCACCTTTGCTTTGCTCCATGGCAAAATCGAGCAATCTGTGGGATGGCAATATAAGGTGTGCTTTTCTTGATATTAAAAGAGACTTATAAATATGGTCAAAAGAAAGCCCGGTTTTAGATATTTCTAATTGCAAAGTAACGGGGTCAATTACAACACCATTACCAATAATATTAACAGCATTTTGATGAAAAATCCCCGATGGAATTGTATGTAAAACATACTTTTTATTTTCAAATTCGAGAGTATGGCCTGCATTAGGGCCGCCTTGAAATCTAGCTATAACCGGATATTTAGGAGCAAGCACATCAACTATTTTGCCTTTACCTTCGTCACCCCATTGCAATCCAAGCAATACATCAACTTTTGCTGTATTTGTCATTTAAAAACTGATTTAGAAAGTACATAAAAAAAGCGGCCAAAGACCGACTAATCATCATTGCATTCAAAAATAAAAATTTTTTTTGCAATTATAGGGAAAGTATTTATAAAGTTATCAAGAATTATTCAGAACTTTTACAGTTTTTGCAAACACCATAAAGTACAAGGCTCCTATGAGTTACGTCAAATCCCATTAGATTTTCAATAGAGCTTTGTATTTCCTGCAAACGAGGGTCGCAAAACTCAAACACTTCTCCACATTTGCCACAAATAAGATGATCGTGTTGTTTATACTTATATGATTTTTCAAATTGTGCCACATTTTTTCCAAACTGATGCTTAATAACCAGCCCACACTGCAATAACAGTTCAATAGTGTTATATAGAGTTGCACGACTCACTCTGTATTTATTATTCTTCATCTGAATATAAAGCGATTCAACATCGAAGTGATCTTCGGTTTGGTAAATTTCTTTAAGAATGCTGAATCTTTCGGGAGTTTTTCTGTGTCCGTTTTTTTCAAGATATGCAGTAAATATACCCTTTACAGTATCGAAAACCTGGTTATTGCTTTTTACATTCTTCATTGTTCAATTTTTTTCTTAATACCTTCAGAGAATTGAAGCAAGATTTTATAAAACAATGTAAAGATATAAAAACTTTTATTATTTGAAATGTTTTTAAATAAAGTTTTTATTACTCTGAAATTCAGCAAATAAGGATATAAAGAATTTTAGCTTTTGCTAATGCGGCTAACCTTCTGCACTCCTTTGATTTTTTTAAGCTTATCGATAAGTTTATTCAGAGTTTGAGTATCATAAATATAAATCATAACTATGCCTTCAAAAGTTCCGGCATTACTTTCAATATTAATAGATCGTATATTAAGGTTGTATTCGCTTGAAATTACGCTTGTAATATTATTAACTATACCTTGGTCGTCAATTCCGGTGATTTTGATTCCTGACAAAAATGCAATAGATTTTTCAGTTATCCACTTTGCCTTTATAATGCGATAGCTAAACTTAGCCATAAGTTGCACAGCATTAGGGCAATTGTTTCTATGAATTTTTATTCCTTCGGAAACTGTAACAAATCCAAAAACATCATCTCCGGGAATTGGGTTGCAACATGGAGATAGCGTATAATCGAGCTCTTGAAGGCTGTCGCCAATTAGTAGAGTATCCGGATTCTTTTTCAGCTGCTTTCTGATAATATCCTGATCCTGAATGTCTGTAATTGGCTGTTTTGACCGTCCAAACGGATTCTTCAAATAGCTTAAAATTCCACCTTTATCGGTATCAGCAACATACGATTTCAACTCTTTCAGACCTAATTTGCCAATAGCAATTTCAAAATGCAAATCTAAAGGTGACTGCAGTTTAAAATAACTGACAATTTTTTGGATATTTTCTGCATTATTATCAATTTTGAGCTGCTTCAGTTTTCTATCAAGTATCTCTTTACCTTCTTCTGCCTTATTTTTTCTTTCCTCTTTAAGAGCAGCTTTAATCTTTCCTTTAGCTCTGGCTGTTGTTGCGTAGTTTAGCCAATCAGGTTTTGGGCTTTGCTTAGAAGACGTTATAATTTCTACCTGATCACCACTTTTAAGCTCATGATTTAAAGAGACTAGTTTGTGATTTACTTTAGCTCCCAGGCAATTATTACCAACTTGCGAGTGAATACTATAAGCAAAATCTAAAGCTGTAGAACCAACCGGTAAAGTCCGCAATTCACCTTTTGGAGTAAAAACAAATATCTCATCAGAGAATAGGTTTAGTTTAAAATCATCAATAAAGACAAGTGCGTCGCTCTCCGAAGTTTTAAGCATATCTTTTATACGCCTCAACCATCTGTCTATACCACTTTCTGAAGTTTTAGATTCTTTATATTTCCAGTGAGCTGCATACCCCTTCTCAGCAACATCGTCCATTCTTTTTGTCCTAATCTGAACTTCAACCCATTTACCTGCCCTACTCATAACAGTAGTGTGCAAAGACTCATACCCATTAGCTTTAGGAGTTGATATCCAGTCGCGCAAGCGATCGGGGTTTGGTCTGTAAATATCAGTAACTATAGAATAAACTTTCCAGCAATCAGCCTTTTCCTTGTCCTCAGGAGTATCTACAACTATCCTTATGGCAAAAATATCATACACTTCTTCAAAAGGAATTTCCTTAGTTTTCATTTTACCCCAGATAGAACTTATAGACTTCGTTCTTCCGGTTATTGAATAATTTAGGTTTTCCTCATTTAAGATTCTCTTTATCGGTAAAGTAAAGCTTGCAATAAACTTATTACGTTCTTCTTGAGACTCTTTAATTTTTTGCTGAATTGTAAAATAAATTGCCGGGTCGGTATGCTTTAATCCAAGGTCTTCCAACTCGCTTTTTATTGCATGTAATCCAAGCCTATGAGCCAAAGGAGCGAATAGATATAACGTTTCATTTGCAACTCTTTGCTGTTTAACAGGAGGCAATGACTCCAGCGTTCGCATATTATGAAGTCGGTCGGCAAGCTTAATTAAAATAACCCTTACATCATCCGAAAGAGTAAGAAGCATTTTTCTGAAATTCTCAGCCTGAACAGATTTTGTTTGGTCAAAGATTCCCGAAATTTTTGTTAATCCATCAATAATTTTGGCTACTTCTTCATTGAAGTATTCTTTGATATCGGCTAGAGTATAATCAGTGTCTTCAACAACATCATGCAGCAAAGCGCAAATTACACTGGTAGCCCCAAGATGAAAATCCTGAACTACAATTTTTGCAACGGCAATAGGATGATAAATATATGGCTCTCCACTTTTTCTGCGGTGGTTTTTGTGAGCCTCAAGTGCAAAGTTAAAAGCTTGCCGTATCCTCTTACGATCTTCTTTTGCGACTCTATTCCTACAAACCATAAGAAGCCCCTTATACTCCTTCAGGATCTGACGTCTTTCTTCATCCTGATCGAATATCTGATGTACCTTGTCTATTTTTGATGCTTCCTTTGCCATATTAATATTAATCTTAATACAATCCGTTGGGAATACTGTTGGGACAATCCGTTGGGAATACTGTTGGGACAATCCGTTGGGAATACTGTTGGGACAAT
>CAZRNU010000071.1:11365-14473 GCA_964601515.1 uncultured Bacteroidales bacterium
CCGTTTGGAATACTGTTGGGACAAGGCATTGCCTTGTCCCTAACAGTCACAACAATTTACCACGCAAACAGCGGGAATTTCTCCATCATGCTGTTTACTTTTGTTTTTACTGATTGTATAACCTTTTCGTCATCAATATTGCTGATAACTTCATCTATTAAATCAACAATTTTCTCAACATCTTGTTCTTTTAATCCTCTTGTTGTTACAGCCGGTGTACCAATTCTAATTCCTGATGTTTGGAATGGTGAACGGCTATCAAAAGGAACCATATTTTTATTGATAGTAATATGTGCTTGTACCAAAACATTTTCAACCTTTTTACCTGTAATATCAGGAAACTTGCTTCTAAGGTCGATAAGCATCAAATGGTTATCTGTTCCATTAGAAGTAACATGATAACCTTTTGCAACGAACGCTTTAGCCATTGCCTGTGCATTTTTCATTACCTGCTTGCAATATTCTTTGTAAGATGGGTTTAAAGCTTCTCCAAATGCAACTGCTTTTGCGGCTATAACATGCTCTAGCGGTCCGCCCTGTGTACCCGGAAAAACTGCTGAATCAAGCACCGCCGACATCATTTTTATTTCTCCTTTTGGTGTTTTCTGACCCCATGGGTTCTCAAAATCTTTACCCATCAGAATGATACCACCTCTAGGACCTCTTAATGTTTTATGCGTAGTACTTGTAATAACATGGCAATGAGGCACAGGATTGTTTAGCAAACCTGCAGCAATTAATCCTGCAGGATGAGCAATGTCGGCCATAAGAATAGCACCAACTTTGTCGGCAATTGCTCTCATTCTCGCATAATCAATGTCTCTGGGATAAGCTGAACCACCGGCAACAATAAGTTTTGGTTTTTCTGCAACAGCAAGCTTCTCCATCTCATCATAATCTATCTGACCTGTAGCTTCAGACACTTTATATGCCACAGGACGATAAAGAATTCCGGATAAATTTACCGGAGCACCGTGAGAAAGATGACCACCATGACTAAGGTCTAATCCTAAAAATGTATCACCCGGCTGCAAACATGCTAAAAACACTGCCGCATTAGCCTGTGCACCGCTATGAGGTTGAACATTTGCCCATTCTGCTCCAAATAATTGCTTAAGACGATCAATTGCTAATTGTTCTGTCTGGTCAACAATCTCGCAACCTCCATAATATCTTTTGCCCGGGTAACCTTCTGCATATTTGTTTGTTAAAACGCTGCCCATAGCTTGCATAACCTGCTCACTAACAAAGTTTTCAGAAGCTATAAGCTCTATGCCGTGCAACTGACGGTCGTGTTCCTGTTTGATAAGATCAAATATCTGCTTGTCTTTTTCCATTTTTCAAGGATTTTATCTGTTTGTTTTTATAATAAATTTCAGTGTATAATATCACCCAAAACGCAAATGTAGTAATATTTTTAAAACCATAAAGCGGTAAAGCACCGACATTTTTTTGTGGCTTAATGGGTTACAGGAAAGTGCCAGGAAGGTTACAGAAAAGTTATGGAAAGCGTGACAGGGTTTTACGCCCCTGCCCAGCTTTCGCGGTCTAGACTTCTGTAATGAATTGCTTCTGCCAGATGTTCAGGTTTAATATTTTCGCTTTTTTCTATGTCGGCGATTGTGCGTGACACTTTTAAAATTCTATCATATGCTCGTGCAGAGAGATCGAGCCTTTCCATTGCAGTTTTTAGCAGCAAACTGCCTGCTGTGTCTATCTGACATACTTCCCTCAATAGTTTTGCAGTCATTTGGGCATTGCAATAAACACCTTTTTGTTCTGCAAATCGTTTAGCTTGAATATCTCTGGCTTCAATAACTCTGGTTCTGATTGACTCATTATTCTCACTTTGCTTGAAATTACTTAATTCTTTAAAAGGGACAGGTGTAACCTCAATGTGAATATCAATTCTATCTAACAAAGGTCCTGAAATTCTATTAAGATATTTTTGAACCATACCCGGAGGGCAAACACATTTTTTATCAGGATGATTATAATACCCACAAGGGCAAGGATTCATAGATGCAACAAGCATAAAGCTGGCAGGGTATTCAATTGAGAACTTTGCCCGACTAACAGTTATTACTCTTTCTTCTAAAGGCTGACGTAGCACTTCCAAAACAGTTCGTTTAAATTCCGGCAGCTCATCAAGGAATAACACTCCATTATGGGCCAAAGAGATCTCTCCCGGTTGTGGGAACGACCCTCCCCCCACAAGGGCTACATCACTTATAGTGTGATGAGGAGAGCGAAATGGTCTGACAGGTAAGAGAGATGTATTACCTTCTAATCTGCCTGCAACACTGTGAATTTTTGTTGTTTCCAGCGCTTCATTTAGAGTAGGTGGAGGCAATATACCCGGCAATCTTTTAGCAAGCATTGTTTTGCCGGCTCCGGGAGGTCCAATCATGATAATATTATGGCCACCGGCAGCAGCAACCTCAAATGCTCTTTTTATATTTTCCTGACCTTTTACATCAGAAAAATCATATTCATAATCATTAAGTCTTGAATAAAACTCTTCACGAGTATTAACAATAACTCTTTCAAGACTTTCATCTCCATCAAAAAAGTCGATAACTTGCTTTATGTTTTCAGCGCCATAAACTTCTATTTCGGCAACAACAGCAGCCTCTCTAGCATTAATCTTCGGAAGAACAATACCTTTAAAACCTTGTTTTCTAGCTTTAATTGCAATTGGCAATGCTCCTTTGATTGGTTTTAATGTACCATCTAACGAAAGTTCACCCATAATAATAAAGTTGCTTACTTTATCAGATTTTATCTGTTCACTTGCGGCAAGAATTCCAATAGCAATAGTTAAATCATAAGCTGACCCCTCTTTTCTAATGTCGGCCGGGGCCATATTAACCACGATTTTTTTGCCGGGAATTTTATAACCGTTGTGCTTTAATGCTGCATCTATTCTATGATGACTCTCTTTAACAGCACTATCAGGTAACCCAACCATAAAGAAATTCACCCCTTGTGCAACATCCACTTCCACAGTAATAGTAGTTGCAGAAATACCATGCACAGCACTGCCGTATGTTTTTGTAAGCATATCCTATTTAATTTGCGTTTCGTATAAAAAAATGCAAAACTATA